>CAMUPC010000033.1 GCA_947090545.1 uncultured Eubacterium sp.
TTTACCGTTCATCCCGCAACGCTGTCCCAAGTGCCGCGCCCGGACGGTGCCACAGTGTAAACGCAGAATGCTTAGGGCTCCTTACATTTTGGAATCGGAACAGGAAGGAAGCCCCGCTCCCCTTCCTCCAGCGTCCGTAATTCAAAAAAAATACAACTCCCAGTAATTACCAGTGTAAGCCCTCCAAATTCGGACATAATAATCCTGTAAACAAACAACGTTTACAAGCACCACTCAAGATAAAGGAGGCAATTAACTATGAGTAATCATTCTAATCAGAACGCAGTACCAGAGGCAAAGGAAGCATTAAACCGTTTTAAGTACGAGGTCGCAGACGAACTCGGCGTGCCGTTAAAGAAAGGCTATAACGGCGACCTGACTTCCCGTCAGAACGGTTCCGTGGGTGGTTATATGGTGAAAAAGATGATTGAAGCCCAGGAAAAACAGATGGCAGGGGAAGAGTCTGAGTCATAATCAAAAGCCCAGATCCGTAAGCTGCTAATCGAAGCAAATGAAAAAAGGGCTGATGCTGTAAGACAGTGCGTCTTTGTGCATCAGTCCTTTTTCTGTGTCTGTTTCTTATTTTATGGAAACAGGTGTGATCTCATGAATTGGGTCATACCATAGAATGTAAAACACCCCATCGTCCACAATCCCATAAAGCCGCTCTGTAGCAGATAGGCGCAGTGAAAATACTTCATCAATATCCAGCTTTAATTCCAAAATACGTTTTTGCGCTTCTCTGGAAAGAATTGCTACTGGTTCAAAATGATGGTTTGTGCCATTACGCCTTCCACCGGAAGCCGCCTGTATTTCTGCCCACGTAAGCCCTTCAAATGAAATCAGCTTCTTCATAATCACTTCGTAGAAAGGATAGTTTTCGATCGACCATCTTGGATGCGAAGCGTCATGCATATGAAATCCCCACACTGGATGCCTGCTTAAAAAACGGTCTGGATTTTCTACGGAAGATACTTTCTTTCTGCCGGCTTTTTCCGCCTGGACTACTTTTTTCTTATGTCCCATCACTGAAGTCCCCCATAATATTGCTGCATACTTTCTTTTGTAATTACAGCATGGGAAGGCTCTCCTGCCGCGATACCTGCCCTGGCATTTTTCCAGGGAGCTTCTTTATGTGTCAGTTCGCTTAGCCAATGCGGTTCTTTTGGAGCATAGTATTCTAAAACTGTCTGCATCGTTTCCTTTTGTTCCTTTGTAAAAGCAAACGAAGGAAGATCTGAAAACAGGGATGCATCAACCAAAAATTTCCCCTTATGCCGTTCAAATAAAACCGGGCAGACAGGCCCGTGTGCCCACGCCTCAAATTCTTCTGCAAACAGCGGCACATCATCCCAGGCAAGTGACCATGCCTGACAGTAATAAACCAGTTTTTGGAGCTTCATGGTAGTCGTTTCGCCGATTTCCTGTAAAATGTATTTTGCAACATCCAATACACAAGCCATGCAAATTCCCCCTTCCTGTTACAAATTAAACCTCTCCATCTGCCTCTCAAAATATTCCTGTGCCTTACGGCGCAGCCCCTCATGTTCCGGCAGCTCAAGCTCTCTGTCACACCCAAGAATCCGCTGCACTTCCTCGGACGCCTGCCGCAGCACGCCGGCGTCCTGGTAAATATCGGCAAGCTGGAACTCCATGTCTCCGCTTTGGCGGATGCCGAAAAAGTCCCCTGGCCCGCGCAGCTTCAAATCTTCGCTGGCGATCTGAAAGCCGTCGTTTGTGCGGTTTAACACATCCAGCCTTTTGGATGCTCCTTTCGCGTCTGAGGTGTTGATCATGATGCAGTAAGACTGCGCGTCCCCGCGCCCGACTCTGCCGCGCAGCTGATGAAGCTGTGCCAGACCGAACCGCTGGGCGTCCTCGATCATCATTACGGTCGCGTTCGGCACATTGACGCCGACTTCGACAACGGTGGTGGAGACAAGCACCTGGATTTCATTTGCGGCAAATGCTTCCATCACTTTATTTTTCAGGTCGGAACGCATTTTGCCATGTAAAAAAGCGACTTCGATGCTTTCTGGAAGTGCCTGGCGCAGTTTTTGCGTATAGTCGATCACATTTTCCCCTTCTGCATATTCGCTTGCTTCTACAAATGGGCAGATCACATATGCCTGGTGCCCTAAGGCAGCCTCTTTGCGGATAAATTCATACGCGTTCGGGCGCCATCCGGTGCCGACGACGCAGTTTTTGACTGGCAGCCGCTTTGCCGGCACCTCGTCGATCACCGAAATATCCAAATCGCCGTACAAAATAATCGCTAATGTCCGGGGAATCGGTGTCGCGCTCATTACCAGGATATGCGGGCTTTCGCCTTTGAGTGAAAATGTTTCGCGCTGGCGGACGCCAAAGCGGTGCTGCTCATCGGTAATCACAAGCGCCAGGTTATCGTAAACCGCTTTTTCCTGAAACAGCGCGTGGGTGCCGATTACCATTGCATCTGGAAATAACTGTAGACGCTCGTAAGCGCGCCGCTTCTGCTTTGCGGTCATGGTGCCGGTTAACAGTACGAGGTGTGTGTGTATGCCAAACAGCTCGATATACTGTGCGAACGTCTCATAATGCTGTGCCGCAAGCACCTCGGTCGGCGCCATCAGCGCAGACTGGTAGCCGCTTGCGGATACGAGGCACATCGCAAAAAACGCGACAATTGTCTTGCCGGAGCCGACGTCGCCTTGGACCAGGCGCTGCATAATATACTCCCCATGCAGGTCTGTTTGGATATCGTCCAGTACGCGTAGCTGCGCCGCGGTCAGCGTATAAGGAAGCTTGGCGAGCAGCGGATCTAACATGCTGCTGTCACAAAACACAAAGCGGTTTTCAATTTTCTGGCCCTGCTCTTTTTGGAGCTGCATATACAAAATAAACTGGAAAAACTCATCGAATACAAGCCGCCTGCGTGCCTTGGAAAGCGCATCCATACTCTCTGGAAAATGAATCTGCGAAACTGCGTAGTTGTATTCCGCCAGCTTATAGCTCTGTCTTGTTTCCTGCGGCAGATATTCCTGTAGCAGAAGCTGCTGTTCCAATACCTGGCGCAGTGTCTTTTTGTACAAATTGTTGGACAGCCCGTTCGTCAGCCCGTATACAGGCTGTAAGGAATCTGCCACGGCATGATACTGCTCCGGCGTATAGATGACAGGCTGCTCCATCGAGAGCATTCCTCCTTTTTCCTGCACGCTGCCGTATAAAATATAACTCTGCCCTTTGACAAGCGTATTGCGCACATACGGCATATGAAACCATAAAAATTCCATTTTTTGATTGTTATGTACGCCGCTTGCAATCGCAAGCTGCATCGACCTTGTGCGCTTTACGATAACGGGCGCTTCGACCCGCAGCACCACCGCCTGTTTTTTTCCTGCTACAGCTTCGCTGATCTCTGCCGGGGCTGGAAACCGGATATATTCTCTTGGAAAACGAAGGAGTATATCACCGACGGTGTATACTCCTGTCTTTTGGAAAAGCTGCTCTGTCTTTTCCCCTACGCCTTTGACGCCCCTGATGGGTGTGGTAAGCTCCATATTTCCTCCTTGCCGGATGCCTGGCTGCTTTTGTACACAGGAACAAACGCGTACAAAAACAGCCGTATCCAGCTTTTACTCTACCGAAATCAGATAATAATAGATCGGCTGCCCGCCGTACTGTACTTCGACCTCCAGCTCGTCTCTGCCTTCCTGGAGCTTTTGCGCGATCGCGTTGGCAGCTTCTTCGGCAACCTCTTCTCCATAATAAATGCTGACAATCGCAGAATCGTCGTCGATCATGCTTTCCGCCATCTCCAGCGTTACCTGTTCCAAGTCTTTTCCGACTGCAAGGATCGTCTTATCTCCGATGCCCATATAATCGTCCTGGCGGATCTGTTTATCATCGATCACGGTATCCCTGACCGCATAGGTAACCTGTCCGGTCTTTACGTTTTCGATCTCTTCCAGCATACGCGCTTCGTTTTCCTCCGCGGTCTGTTCCGGGATAAAATTAATCAGCGCCGTAATTCCCTGCGGAATCGTCTTGGTAGGGATGACATGCACCTTTTTCACCTCTGACAATGCCGCTGCCTGGTTTGCCGCAAGTATAATATTTTTATTGTTCGGCAGTACAAATACGTGGTCTGCCGCTACTTTTTCGACGGCATTTAATATATCCTCGGTGCTCGGGTTCATCGTCTGCCCGCCCTCGATCATATAGTCGGCGCCCAGCCCGCGGAACACCTCGCTCAATCCGTCGCCAGCCGATACCGCGATAAAGCCGATCTCCTTTTGCTCCTGTGCTTCCTGAGACGCCTGTGCTTCCTGCGCCGCCTGCATCGCCGCAACCTTTTGCGCGTCCTTAATCAGCCGCTCCTGGTGCTCCTCGCGCATATTGTCAATTTTAATCCTGCTTAAAGAACCATGTGTCAATGCTTCCTGGATGGCAAGTCCCGGATCATTGGTATGTACATGGGTCTTTACGATTTCATCGTCAGCCACTACCACGATCGAGTCACCGATGGATTCCAGAAAAGATTTATAATTGCGTTCCTGATTGTCTGAAAGCGGATGGTTCAGTACGATAATAAATTCCGTACAATAGCCGAATTTGATCTCCGCCTCGGTTTCTTTTGTAATCTTTGCGGCAGCGCCCGTTTGCGCGGAAGCTGTAATCGAAGCTGTATCCAGCTCTTTTCCAAGCAGTGCGTTATACGCCCCCTGCATAATGACAACAAGCCCCTGCCCGCCGGAATCTACAACGCCTGCCTGCTTTAATACCGGAAGCATCTCCGGCGTCTTTTTTAAGACACGCTCCGCTTCTTTGATTACCTCATCCAAAAAAAGAACCAGATCGTCCGTTTCCTCCGCCATCTGCGCCGCTTTATCCGCAGCACCCCTTGCTACTGTTAAGATCGTGCCCTCTTTCGGCTTCATAACCGCTTTGTATGCCGTCTCTACTGCCTTCTGCACGGCATGGGACAGCACCGGGACAGTGACTTCCTGCTCTTTGCCGATCACCTTTGCAAAGCCGCGGAAAAGCTGGGATAAAATAACGCCGGAATTTCCCCTTGCGCCGCGCAGCGAGCCGGATGACATTGCTTTTGCAATAGACGCCATATCCGGGTTTTCAAGGGCGCTCACTTCCTTTGCCGCGGAAAGGATCGTCATAGACATATTAGTCCCTGTGTCTCCGTCGGGAACCGGAAAGACGTTCAGCTCGTTGATCCATTCCTTTTTGGATTCCAGATTTTTCGCACCATTTAAAAACATTTTTGCCAAAACCGCAGCATTGATTGAATTGATCTCCACTTCCAAATCCTCCTTAATCGATCACTCGGACGCCTTCAACAAAAATGTTGATTTTTTTGATGTGCATTCCTGTGAATTCTTCTACACGATACCTTACCGTACTGATCAGATTGTCTGTTACCGTACTGATGCTGACGCCATATGAGATAATCACATGGAAATCGATCGTAATTTCATTATTCTCCTCTATGACGACATTGATCCCATGTGTCAGATAATCTTTTTTCAGTAGCCTTACAATGCCGTCCTTGACATTGACCGCCGCCATGCCGACAATGCCAAAACATTCTACCGCAACAGAGCCAGCATACGTTGCGATAACTTCGCTGCCAATAATCACCCTGCCATACTCATTTTCAAACTGCCCTTTCATAGCATACCTCCAATCATCTTTGTAAAATCCAAAACTTCAACAAGTCTATTTAGAAAATATTATAACCGCTTTTCGCCAAAAAGAAAACAAAATTTTTGCATTTTCAAAAAAAATGAATTTTTCTGGAATTTCTCCTTGCATTTGTGTAACGCTTCTGATAGAATAATCGTGTTGTAAGTCTGAAAAAGAAGTCAGATTTTCGATTTTCAAACACTCGATCACGCAAGGAGGTGTTCTTATGGCTAAATGTTCAGTTTGTGGGAAAAGCGTTCTTTTCGGTAACAATGTGAGCCATTCACATAGAAGATCTAACAGAATGTTCAAACCAAACATCAAATCTGTCAGATGTAAGGTAAACGGAGCTACAAAGAAATTGTACGTTTGTACTTCCTGCTTAAAATCTGGTAAAGTAGAAAGAGCATAACAAGAGCATAACATTTAGAAAGCTGCCGGGCATTCAGGAAACGAAATGCCCAAGGCAGCTTTTTTGTGGACTAAACCGCAGGCTGCCACATATACTGAAGGAAAGGAATCCTGTTGTTGTACCGAAAAACCTTTAGAATCGAAGTGGAGTATGAAAAAAATATGTGGATTTGCCATGTTTTGGGTCGCAGTTGGAATGCTGATTATGCTGTTTTTAGAAAGCGTATGGATCGCAGTCGCTATCATCTGCATCCTGCTGATCTTGGGATATAACCTGTTCTGCGGGTAGCTTGCGGCTGCACGTTTCCAGCATTCCAAGCGGCGTGCTTACAAAAAAATCCAGCACCTTACTTTTCCGGCGTTTTGACCGCAAGAGGGTGCTGGATTCTCTTTAGCCTATTTTTCATTCAGCGCATCGGATAACTGGCTTTCCAGCGCATCCGCTGCTTTTTTCTGCGCCTGCGGGTCTGCCTCCGGCTGTTTGTCCTTGGATGTAAATTTGTTTACAAAGTCCGGCACCATATCCAGGATCTTTGTAATGCCGTCCTGGTTTTTAATATTAACCAGCCTTGTCGAGCCGTTTTGAATAACCAGCACAGCGCTTGGGGTGATCTTTCCGCCCATACCGCCGCCCCCGCTGTTTTTGTTTTCGCCGGAAAAAGCGCCTGCTGCAACGCCGAAGCTGACGTCGACAAGCGGCAGGATAATTGTCTCTCCGATATGGACGGCTTCTCCTACTACGGTTTTGGTTGTGATAAAACTGTCCATTCCTTTGAACAATGACTCGACAGTTGTGCTAAAGCTGTTATCTGACATTTGTATCCCTCCTGTTTAAAAATCGTATTGGCCGTATCCCGCCGGATACTGCCTTTTTCTATCAGTTATGCCCGGCTTCTTTTTAAGAGCCTGCGGACCACCTTCATAAACTCTTTGTCCCGCACCAGGCGCAGCAATGACAGCAAAAAGACGCATACCGTTACTTTGCCGCGTGCCTGCACCTCTCCTTCGACATACAGCTTTTCCGATGTAAAATCCGGGATAATGCTGCACGAATAACGGTATACCCACGGCATCAAGCTTAAAATCCCAGTCACCTTCCCTGTCAGCGCCGGATCTGCAAGCGAGAAAGAAAGCTCCGCCCGCAGCTTTCTCGGCTTATAGCTGCGCAGAAGCTTTAACAGCTCTGCAAACAGGCTGCTTACCGCATGGCGGTTCGCCTGATCGGTAACTTCCCTGCGGACGCGCTGGTACATGCCTTTGATCTTTTGAAATACGCCCTGCTTTTTATCGGAAGCTTGCTTTGCCGTTTGCCCGGATGCCGATGCCTGCCCTGTTTTTTCCTGCTGCTGCGGCGACGCAGATTTCCTTTTCTTGTCTGCTTTTTTAGTTTTTATGTGCTGTTTTTTTCGCTTTTTTTTCGTGCGTTTGTGTTGTTTTTTTTGCTTCTTGCTCTGTTTCTTTTTGTCCTTATCTAAAGAAGCATGGGTGTCGGTTTGTACTGGATCATTTATCGGGTTATGGCTGACTGTCGGTTCTGAATCATTCATTGGATTATGCCTGCCACCCGGTTCCAAATCATTGGTCGGGTTATGTCCGTCCATAGACTCTGGCATACTTGTTTGCCTGTAACTGTCTGCCTGAACCAGGCTGTTTCCAGCTTCCTGGCTGTCTGCCTGAACTGGGCTGTTTCCAGCTTCCTGGCTGTCTGCCTGATTCGGACTGCTATCCGGCTTATGCTCCTCGATCCGTTTAGGTTTTACTGTTTCCTGATCCTGCTCCCCGTTTTGACCGTCCTTATTTGCATCCAAAACCTTCGACTGTCCGGTATGCTCTGGCTGATCCTGCTCCCGTACAGGCTCCCCGTTTTGTTCGCCTGCATCCGGTTCCTTTTGGGAGCGCCTGCGAAAGCGCGCGAGCAGCTTTGGGATATCAATGCCGGCTGCACGAATATTTGTTTGCAGCCCTTCTTTCCCATAGCTGACCGATACATGGATCAAATGCAGCAGCCACGTCACTTTTACCCGCAGCCGCAGATTCGCTGCCGGATTTGTCTGCGCAGGCTCCATGCTCCGCTCATTGACTGCAAGGACGTCATACCGCACCGGCACAAACAACACCAGCAAAAACACTGCAAGAAACAGCACCAGCAAAAGAAGCAGCATCCAGCCTAAGAGTTTCAAAAGCGCCAGCAAAAACAGCCCCACTGCCTTGATCATGAGCTGTCACCTGCCTTTTGCTGCTGTAAAATAAAGCGTTTCACCTGGAAGCCGCCTGTTTTTTCATAGACATCGGACACAATCTCTGCCGCTGTCTTAAGCGCGTCATCATATCCTCTCGCCAGCCCTACCACGTACAGATTGCGCTTAGGATACGCCTTCTGGCACAGTTCCCTTGCCGGAATAATTTCAAGCAGGTTCGTCCCATACCGGCACAATACAATAATAAAAGCATTCGTAAGGCATTTGCTGTGATCGATCTTCCATTTTAAACGTCGGATTTTTGCATTCTTCTTAGGGATACTTTCCCCAATATATAAATTTTCATACCAAATCATTCGGGCTCCTTGCGGCTAGTGTCGTGACCACTTGTTATCCTGCTTTTTACATCTTTCCCATATCCGCCCTGGGATGGACAAATCTGGATACACGATTTTTTACAAAAGGACTGCCGTAGCAGCAGTCCTTTTGCCTGCAAAATCTCAAAAATATTTTTTGCTTCCCCACAGATTACTTTTTTTCAAGCTAAGGTATTCATTGTAAGCCTGCTCCAAGATCTGCTTTTCGTTGGAAAATTTCAGCAGATGGTAAGCTTCATGAAACTTGTAGTAACCGGAGTCCACAAAATACTCTTCCCATTGTGGCTTGCTGTAATAATTGTCCGCCATCATCAGATACCAGTGGACTTCTTTTTCCACGGTATCCTCCGGTACGTTAAAGGTATACTGGCTTTTCCCAATATATTTGATAATTGCCGCACTTACACCGGTTTCCTCCAGTACCTCGCGGGCTGCTGTTTCTTTGTAATCCTCACCCTGTTCCACGGTTCCCTTTGGGAGAACCCATCCTTCGTACTTGTTCTTATAGTTTTTATAAAGCAGCAGAATCTTACCACGGAATATTACCACACCACCACAACTCGTTGCCTCTATCATTACAACACCTCCTGATGTGGTTCTTGCCACAGGCAAACTGCCTGAAACAAATAGCTAATCAGTAGTATACCCCTTTTTTGATTCACATGCAAGAAAATCGTGTGTGTTTTTTGATTTCTTGTTGTAATTATATTGAGCTGCTGTGCTTTTTGCTGTTTTTATTCTGGATGTGCATGGGTGCATTTTGTTGTATTGGGACGCTGGGAGAGGGGATTGGCACGCTCTGGCGGCGCCCATTCCAGAAGGTTAAGAAGCCCTAAGCATCCTGCGGTTACGTTGAGGCACCGTCCGGGCGCGGCACCTAGTTCGCCCTGGCTTACAGCCAGCAGCTAAAGGTGCCGCTTGGCTTCGCCCCTGCTTTGGTTCAGCAGGATGCTAAGGGCTTCTAAACCTTCTTTCAAAGCCGCCGCCAGAGCGTGCCAATCCCCTCTCCCGACTGGTTATCGCAAGTTCTGCAAAAAACAGTTCCTCGTTTACACAGCGTATGGAATCACTGATCGCAGTTTTTTTATTTTGAGCTTTGGAGAGTCAGCCGGAGGAAGGAAGCCCCGCTCCCCTTCCTCCAGCGTCCCCTTCTCAATAAATTAGCGTTCTTTGTAGCACTGCTTCAATCACATAAAGAAGGATCTTCCAGTGAGATTTTATAAATATCCAATCCCTGCATTTGCGCGGAAGAAAGGTACAGGTTATAAAGCCGCATCTCAAAAATCCGGTTTGCAAGGACAGCAGCACCGTTTTGTTCCCTGATAAATCCAAGCATAACGGCAAGGCTGAGCACCGGCTCATCTGGATGAAAAGCAATGCTTTTTCCTGTAAAAAGCAGCGCATACAGCATAGCGTTGAGCTGCGGGCTGCCAGCCAGCTTTCCTGTCAGCGAATCAAACAGCATGTTTCTTTCTGACAGCATCATCCTGACTGCTTCCTGAAAGCCCTGCTCTGTCCATGCCGCCTGCTTGGAAGCTGAAACAAATCCTTTCTTTTTGCTGACCTGTTCATCCATTAGCTTGCACAGCCTGGATACCAAAAACGGATATCCTGACGTATAATCATAAATCCTTCCGGCAATTGCATCCACATCCATTCCGGTATGGTAATCAGACTCATATTCCAAAAGCATCTCGGCAATTTCACTTTGGGAAAAGCTCATCTCCATATCAAAATCAGCCGCGATATTCCATGGACTGTTGTACGTCCGCTCTTCCTCTGGGCGCAGCTTCTGTTTTGAGTTTTTCACATCATAGACGCCTGCTAAAATGACAGACTGAAAGATCCTGCGTTTTGCCCGGTTGATATAATAAGCGCGAACCTGTGCCAGAAAGTCCAAAAACACCTGGTGAGCACAGGCACTGTCTACTTCATCGATCATTAATACGATCGGCTTATCTGCATCTGCACAAATACTGCTTAAATCTTCAAACAGGCGTTTCAGCCGGTAGCTTGGATAGCAAGTATCGGCATATGCAGCCATCCTCTGTACAATTTCCTGCACATTCTGGTTGTGTACGGCGCCTGTCTCCTTTACAAGCTGTACAAATGTCTCTGCAAAAGACAGCGCAAATCTGTTTTCGGAAAGAAATTCATCGCTTCCAAATGTCTGGAAATCAATAAACACAACGTCATACTCTTTCTGCAAATATTGCTCCAAAGCCATCAATGTGGTCGTTTTGCCGTACTGCCTCGCACGGTTGACCATAAAATATTTTCCGTCGTCTACATAGCCTTTCATCTCTTTTAAGCGGCTTTTTAAGTCCACCATATAATGTTTTTCCGGTATGCATACCGCGGTTACATTAAATACTTTCGCCATCTCCCCGCGCCCCTTTCCATTCAGGACTCAAAATACGCATCAAATACCGCCTTTGCCACAGGCACCGCATACGTCCCTCCCGTCCCTGCGCCTTCCACAATGACCGATACGACAAGGTCCGGCACGCCTTCCTTAGACGCATATCCGACAAACCAGGCATGGCTGTCTCTTGCGCTTGTAAATTCCGCGGAACCTGTCTTTCCGGCTGCCGTATAGCCCGGCACATTTAATGCGGTTGCGGTTCCGTCGGTAACGACCGCCCTTAAGTACTGGCTGAGTGTTTTCGATTTTTTCGGCGTTAAAAGCTGCCCGTACTCCTTTGGTTCGTTCGCTGTAATCTGCGCGCCGTCATAGTTTTCCACATGGCTTACGATATAAGGCTCCATTAAGATGCCGCCGTTTGCAATCGCTGACATCACAAGCGCCATATGGTACGGTGTTACAAGCGTTTTTCCCTGTCCGATCGACGTCTGCATCATATCCCACGCCGAATCGCCCTGCTTTAGCACAAAGCTGCTCTGCTTATACGGAAACTCGCACGGAAGCGACGTGTTAAACAGCAGCTTTTCGTTTGATTTCGCAAACTGGTTCAGGTCGAGCGACAATCCGATATCGGAAAACGAGGTGTTGCACGAATGCGCGAATGCCGCCTTTAAATCCTCCTGCCCATGCACCGCGTTTCCAAAGCAGTGGACGGCGTTCCCGTCTTTCGTAATGCTTCCGCTGCACTGATAGTGATACTGCTTATAGCTGCGGTTCTGCTTCATATACTCTAACAATGTAAAGATCTTAAACGTGGAACCGGGCGGATACAGCCCCTGCGTTACGCGATTTACAAGCACCGAAGAGCTGCCGCCTTCTGCGGTAATGCTCTCCCATTCCTGCGCGATCGTATTGGGGTCAAAATCGGGCTTGGAAACCATCGCAAGTATTTTCCCGGTTGACGGCTGCATGGCAATGACGGCTCCCTGGTTGCCGCCCAGGGCGTCGTAAGCCGCTTTCTGCACGCGCAGGTCAAGTGTTGTGACGACGGTATCCCCGATATTTTTTTTATCGCGCAGCTCGTTGATGATTTTTTCCAGAAAAAAGGCGTGCGAACGCAGAAGCTGGAAATTGCTGATTGACTCGACGCCTGCTTTTCCATTGGTATGAAAGCCGACGGCGTGGGCAAACAGCCTGCCGTACGGATAACTTCTGGACTCGGTGCCGTCCTCTGCCGTTTTGGTCGTGGCGATCACCTCGCCCTGCGCCGTCACGATATCGCCCCGCCTGACCCTGCCGGCAAACGCGTCCTGCCTGGCATTATAGGGGCTGTTGATAAACGCTTCGCTTTTTTCCACCTGAAAATAAGCGAAATACGCGATCATCCCTAAAAAGACCGCCAAAAACAAATATGCCACCACCGCGAACTCCCGGTTCCTGACCGAAGCTCCCGCCGGGGCTTCCTGCTGCCTGCCTTCCTGTTCCTTTAAAAACTTCCTTGCCTCTTTTTTCCGCCGTCTTTCTTCCCGTTCTTCCGGGTCTTTGTTTCTCCAGCCTTTTTCCATCAAACCTTCGTCTCCAAATCCTTCGTGATAAAATCCTCTTCTCTTAAAATATACAGCCCCTGGATAATCGCAAACAGGATAAACGTACTAAGCAGGGAGCTGCCGCCGTAGCTTACAAGCGGAAGCGTCACGCCCGTGGACGGGATAAACTTCGTCACGCCGCCGACGGTCAGTACGACCTGGAATCCATAGACCGTGCCAAGCCCGAGGGCGATCAGCTTGTAAAACGGGTCATGCATCTGCATCGCGATATTTAAAAACATCAGGTAGCAGCTTGCGCATACCATAATCAGGCAGACCGCAAAAATGCCGCCGAGCTCCTCGGAAACCGCCGCAAAAATAAAATCCTCTTCCACAATCGGGATCTTATTCGGCATCCCGCGGTACAGCCCCATGCCGAACCACCCTCCGGTACCGATCGCAAACAGCGACTGGCACACCTGGTAGCCCTCGTTGTTGATTACCGCAAGCGGGTCTTTCCAGGCGCTTACACGCACCCTGACATGGCGAAACAGCTTATATGCCGCAACCGACGCGGCGCTGCCGCATAAAAGCCCGCTGACAAGATACAACGGCCTGCGTGTTGCTACATACAGCATTACCAAATACGTAATAAAAAAAATCAGCGCGGCACCCAGGTCTTTGGATACGACCAAAATCAGCACATGTACCGCGGCAACAGCGGTTGCTGTTACGACCTGCACAAATTCCGTAGATTTTGCCAGCATCGACGCTGTAAAAAAGACAAACAGGATCTTGACAAATTCAGACGGCTGGATGGCGATGCCTGCCACCTGGAACGAAAGCTTCGCGCCGTAGCTCACCGAGCCAAGCACCGCAACCGCCCCAAGCAGCGCGATGCCTGCCGCCGCATACAGCCACGTAAGCCTGTCTAAAAAATGCAGCTTGTGGATAAAAAACGGCACGATCAGCGTGATGACGACTGCCGCAACCGCGATCTCATACTGGCGCAGCGCCTTATCCGGGTTCAGACGGTATAAAATCACAAGCCCGACGGCAAGGAGCATACACATATTGTTGACAACCAGCCCGGAAGCACGCTTGTAGATATATTTGTAGATGACCAGGATACAGCACAAAAGCGCCGCCTGCATCACATACGTAATCAGTACGTTTTCTGTCTTTTGCACCGCAAAAATCACCGCAAATGCGTTTAAATGAATAAGAAAAATAAGCTTCGTCTGTTTTTTTAAGATCCTTTTTCGCCGTCTTTCCGATTTTTTCCCGTTTAACACATAAAAACAAATAAAGGTATAACATGCAAACAACAGGATCATCAAATATTTCGACAATTCTACGATCAGATTCTCCATTCGTTCTCCTACTCTGTTCCACGTTTGTAATGCCCGTTCGTATAAGCGCCAATGGCGGCGGCAAGATCGACTGGCTGATGCTCCAAAAACGCTTTGCGCACTTGATCCAGCACGAGCCTGGCCGTATCTTGTGCTTCTATCGTAAACCAAATCCTGTACGAAGCCGGATACAGCCGCGTCAGCTCTTCTGAAAGCTGGATCAGCGATAACGGCTGTGCGTTGTAAATCGTATTATAACATTCGCTGCATACGTTTCTGACCGGAAACTGCTTGGCATAACGGTCTTTGAGATACCATACCTCGGCGCGCTTCGTACAGCGTGCCGCAGTCTTATGGATACACTGCGCACTCGTCATTAAGGGCAGATGCCCATAGATGATCAGCTCGCTCTCTGCGTTGTTCCTTGCAAGCAGCTCCTTTTTATTTAACTCCAGCGGCACCGTATCATACTGCCATCCCGCCCTGGAAAAAAACGCTTTTGTATCGTCCGAATACGCATACAGGCTGTAGTCTAACATACAGCGGCATTTATCCGCCTGCACCGCGTCTAAAAATCCAAGCTCATCCTGCGTCTTTGCAAGAAACCCGTCCAGCCCGCTATCTGTTATGCTCTGCCACTGCTTCCGGTAAAACTGCGCCGTCTTTTGGCGGAATACCGAAGGCAAAGAAAGATATGCCTGCTTCCCCGCTGCATGGATACGATTGACGTGTTCTAATAATTGTGCGGTAAAACGCTCCCTGCTATACATCGAGCTGTCTAAATAAACGCGGCTGATAAAATCCTGCTCCAAAACGGCGCCAAGCTGCCTGTCCTCTTCGATCACAGCGGTAAATACTGCCTGCTGCCTTCCAGCATCTGCGTTTCTTTCTGCCTGCGCTTTCTGATTGATACAGGCATCAAGGCTTTTTCCAGCTTCCTGACTGTTACATTGGCCAAGGCTCCTGATAAACGGCGCCAGCATATGTTTTTCCAACTGCGCAAGCGCTTCCCGCCGAAGCTGATTTAATGCCTGCTTTGGCAAAAATACCGACGCATCCATATCCAGCTCCATCTGATCGACTGCAAACGGCGTATTTCCGGTTTTGGATAACTGCCCGGCAAGCATCTCGCCCGAAAGCGGCTGTTTTTGCGCCTGCTGCACGATGCCATAACAGGCGGATGCTGTAAATCCGCGGCAGGATACGGCAAGGCTTGCCGGATGTCCAATTTTTAAAACGGCTTTTGCCTGCACCGGAAGCTTTTTTTCCTGTTGTTTTTCCTGCAAAAAGCTAAGATCCGCCGCCTGATCCTTTTCGTGGGAAGGATTTTTTATAGAAATCATCTCCTTCCCGTTATGCCTGTTGTAATAGCCATCTGTAAATCCGCTGCGGTTTCCGGCACGCAGCAGCCGTTCGTAGTCGCCTCTGTCCACGCCCGCCGCCCCGGACTGCATATACTGGCTGATATACTTGCGGTAAACTGCGGTAACGCCTGCGGCATATTCGGCGGATTTCATTCTTCCTTCGATTTTAAACGAAGTAATGCCTGCCTCGATCAACTGAGGAATCTGTTCGATCGTACACAAGTCTTTGGGACTGAGCGGATAACCGCTTTGGACTGCTTTTTTAGCACTGTCCAGCACCGTATACGGCAGGCGGCAGGGCTGTGCGCAGCGTCCGCGGTTGCCGCTCCTTCCGCCAAGCATACTGCTGAGCAGGCACTCGCCCGAATAGCAATAGCAAAGCGCGCCGTGCACAAAGCATTCGATCTCCAGATCCGACTGGGCGCGGATTTCCCGGATTTCCGCAAGAGACAGCTCTCTGGCTGGCACAATCCGCGCTGCGCCGAGCTTTTTTAGATAGGCAAAGCCATATGCGCTGGCAACCGACATCTGCGTACTGATATGGATTGGAAGCAGCGGAAAACACTGGCGAACCATCTGCATCACGCCAAAATCCTGCACAATCACCGCATCCAGCCCGCGTTTATAATACGGCAGCAAATACGCATACAGCTCCTTCATCTCCTCCTGCTTTAAAAGCGTATTCACGGTTAAATACAGCTTTTTCCCATGCAGGTGTACAAAATTGATCGCTTCAAGCAGCTCTTCTTCGGTAAAATTTTTCGCATATGCCCTGGCACCGAAGCGGCTGCCGCCTGCATAGACGGCATCGGCGCCGGCAAGCACCACCGCCCTGCACACAGCAAAAGATCCTGCCGGGGCAAGCAGCTCCGGCACTGACAGCTTCGATAGGGACAACTCTTGTTTTTGTCTGCTCATAAAAACTCCCATACGGAACGAAAACAGGGAACGGATTCCACTCCATCCCCTTTTCCCTGTCTCCTGCTGTCAGGCTTTTGGCACGCCAAGCCTTTGTTTCAGCGTTTCCGTTTCTGTTTCTTTTTTGATTTTTTCTTTGTTTTTTCTATTTTCTCTTCATGCTCCTGGCGTTCCAGCTCCGCAATCTCCCTGGCAAGCGCCTTTAACTCAGGATCATCGTATTCCGACACCTCGGACATAACCGAAGAAATAAACTCCTCGTCGTCCTCTTCCTCATCCGAAAACAGCCCTTCGTCGGTAAGCTCATGCCTTGCCGTCGGCGCTAACAGCTCCTCCAGCTCTTCCTTGGAAAGCTCCGCCATTGCCGGATGCGGCTCTTTCACCGGCCCAAGCAGCTCCTTAAGCTCCTCTTCCGAAAGCGAAGGCGTAATTGGAATCGCTTTTTTTGCTGTGACAAACAATTCCTCGCCAAAAGCATCGCCTTCTGGTTCTTCCTGGTTTTGTTCACCTGAATATTTTTCACCCGGATATTCTTCATAAGAACGCTCTTCCTCTGGGCTTTGAATAGCAGCATCCGTATCGCCCAAACGGTTCGCATCCAAATCTTTCCCGTCCGGGCTTTCGACATCCGCATTATTGCTATCTGCATTTTCGGCATTCATAGCTTGTGTATGCAGGCTTTGGGCATCTGCGTTCTTAGCGTCTGCGGTTTCTGTATCCAAGCTTTTAGCTTCTGCATTCTCCGTATCAAAATTTTCTGTATCCAGGCTCTCGGCATCTGAACGGTTCGCATCCGCGGTTTCTTCATGCAGGCTTTGGGCATCTGCATTGTTCGTATCCGCATTTTCTTCATACAAGCTTCCGGCATCCGCATTTTGTACATCCGAATTTTCTGCATTCTGCATTCTGGCATCTGCGTTCACTGCATTTGAATTTTTCGCATTCTGACTCCCGACATCTGCGTTCACTGCATTTGAATTTTTCGCATAAAAACTCGTATCATACAAATTTTCTAAATCTGAATTTCTATTATGCAAGCTTTCCATACCTGCATTTATATCATGCTGACTTTCCGTATCCGCATTTATATCATGCTGACTTTCAATATCTACATTTGTATCATGCAGGCTTTCCGTATCAGTATTTGTATCATGCAGGTTTCCAATATCAGTATTCGTATTATGCAGGCTTTCCGTGTCAGTATTCGTATTATGCAGGCTTTCCATATCAGTATTCGTATCATACAGGCTTTCGGCTTCTGCATCCTCTTGATTCAGGCTTTTCCCATCCGAATTTTTTTTATCTGAATTACTTTTATTCAAATTATTTTCATCTGAATTTTCTTTTTCCAGATGTTCCTCTTTCAACTGCCTGCTGTCGCCGTCCCATCCACCTTCTGCTGTGCCTGGCTGTGCCCCTTTTTGCAAAAGCTCCTGTCCCGGTTCTTCCTGACTTTTAAGCGCTTCCTGCCCTTTTACGCTTTGCTCAGAACCGCCTTGTCCCTGGCTGTCCTGTGCCTGATCCTCAGCCTGTCTCTCTTCCACGGAAAGCTCTGCCATCGTCTCATGTACCGCATCCCGCAGTTGGCTGATCTCTTCTTTCGACAGCTCTGTGGGAGTCAAAAGCTCTTCTGCGTCCGGCTGTGCCGCTTGTTCTTTTGCGGCGCTGTTTTGAGCGGGCTCTTTGGAAAGCTGGCTTGTATCAGCGTCCTTCAGCCGTTTTTTTTCCTTTGCTGCGGCTTGCCGCTGGCTGGCGGAAGCGTTACTGGGAGAGTTTTTTTCAGTGTCCTTTGCTGTAGAAGCACCGAGCAGCGCGTCTGCCAGGGTAGCCTCCAGCTTTTCCTTATTCAGCCGAAGCTCCTTGTTGACCGCTTCGATCTCGCGCTTTTCCTGCTGGGTTAAGCGCAGCATTTCCTCAAACTGGCGGTTGCGCTCTTCTGCGACCTTTGCACTGCCGGCAAGCGCTTCGTAGCGGTTTTCCAGCCGTTTATAATTGTCCTCCAGACGGCTCTCCCGGTCAGACTTCTGGTTGCGTTCCTGGCGTTCGCGGCTTAGCTTTTCGAGCAGCTCTTCCACTTTCATCTGTGTATCTACCAGCTCGTGCTTTAATTCAAACAGGTCTTTTTCTGCCTTTTTATAATTTTCTTCCGCAGCCTCATACTGTTTTTTTGCTTTAAAATAATCGTCCGCAATATTAAGCTGGATCAGGATCGACTTCATATCGTTTGGGATTCTGCGGTATTCGTCGCGCTCCGTGATCTCTGAAATCTTTGTATTAATATAGGATGCAACATGCTGGAGATATCCCTCTTCCTCATAACCGCTCAATGTATACACTTTTCCAGCGATCATTACATCCGTACTTTTTTTAGCAGCCATCGTTTTATCCTCCGCCTATCATTATACAGACTTCTTTCTGGAAAAACAACCATTATTTGCAAATTCCAAAGTGCCGGTAGGCAAAGTCTGTCGCCACGCGTCCCTTTGGCGTCCGGTTGACCAGCCCGTTTAATACCAAAAACGGCTCGTACACATCCTCGATCGTCCCGGCGTCCTCACCGATTGCCGCCGCAAGCGTGTCAAGCCCTACCGGACCGCCGGAAAACTTCTCGATAATCGTCAGCAGGATGTTCCGGTCGTTTTGGTCCAGCCCCATTTTGTCCACTTCCAACAGGTCCAGGGAAAAGGAAGCCACTTCTTTTGTAATCTCGCCGTCGTATTTAACCTGCGCAAAATCACGGACACGCTTGAGCAGGCGGTTGGCAAGGCGCGGCGTCCCACGCGAACGGCGCGCCAGCTCATAGGCGCCTTCCGCATCGATCCCGACCTCCAGCTTGACGGCGGAGTGCAAAATAATCGTCTGCAATTCCTCGACCGTATAAAACTCCAGATGATGGATCACGCCAAAACGGTCACGCAGCGGCGCCGAGAGCATCCCTGCCCTCGTCGTCGCGCCGACCAGTGTAAAATGCGGCAAATCCAGGCGGATCGAACGTGCCGTGGCGCCCTTGCCGATCATAATGTCAATCGCATAATCCTCCATTGCCGGATACAGCACTTCCTCGACCTGGCGGTTCAGGCGGTGGATCTCATCTACAAACAAAATATCGCCTTCCTGCAAGCCGCTTAAAATCGCCGCCATTTCCCCGGGCTTTCCGATTGCCGGGCCAGAGGTAATCTTCATATGGGTACCCATTTCATTGGCAATAATCCCTGACAGCGTCGTTTTGCCAAGCCCCGGCGGGCCGAAAAACAGCACATGGTCTAACGCTTCCCCGCGCTGCTTTGCCGCTTCAATATATACTTTCAGGTTTTTCTTCGCCTTTTCCTGCCCGATATATTCATCCAACGTCTGCGGGCGTAGGCTTTTTTCCACTACGACATCCTCTTCCTGGATCTGCGTGGAAATCACTCGTTTTTCCATAAAAAGCCTGTCCTTTCTGCACTCTGTTTTTTATCATCCTGGCAATTGTTCGATACACGCAGACGTCAGAGATGGCTGTTGTTATACCATCGCCATACTTTTTAACGCCAGCTTTAACAAAGTCTCCACATCCATCGTTTCCGTAATCTCAATGCCGTCCAGCGCCCGAAACGCTTCCGAGGAAGAATACCCAAGCGCTGTGAGCGCCATCACTGCTTCTGCTTTTACGCCGGATGCATCTGCCTGTGCTTCCTGCACATGCGACAGCTTTTGTTCAAACGCGTCTTGCAGGCTGATTTTATCCTTTAGCTCTAAAATCAGGCGCTGTGCGGTTTTCGTACCGATCCCGGGCGTCTTTGCGATCGCCTTTGCGTCGTCGCCCAGTATCGCAAAGCGCAGGTCGTCCGTAGACATCACAGACAATACTGCCAGCGCGTTTTTCGGGCCGATCCCGTTCACGCCGATCAGCAGCTTAAAAACACGCAGGTCATCCTTGGAAAGAAACCCAAACAGCGTCATCGCATCCTCCCGCACCTGTAGCCATGTATGTATTTTCACCGGCGCGCCGACCGCAGGCAGCCTGTCAATCACCTGCCCCGGCACAAAAATATGCCAGCCGATCCCGGATACGTCGATCACGATGCTGTCGGCGGCAACATCCGCCAACGTCCCTTTGATATATGAAATCATCCTTATCCCCCTTATCCGCGCGTTTTTTGTATGCGCTCCGCCGGCAGGCGCAGCAGGATTTCCTGTGTGATCACCCCAATGAAAAACCCGGTTCCCGCACCCGCCAAAAACAGCACCGGAGCATAATAAAACAGGCTGCTGTTTTCTACCACGGCTGCCGCCATCAGAATCTGCCCCAGGTTGTGTGCAATCCCGCCTGCCGTGCTAATGGAAATGGCCCTGAATTTTCCCAAGCGTTTCAGCAGCACCATACAGGCAAGGCTCAAAAGCCCACCCGCAAGGCTGTATAAAATACTGAACAGGTTGCCGAACAACAGCCCGGCAAGCAAAATGCGCGTCACAGAAACAGCAAGCGCACAAGCCGCTCCCATATAATACAGTGTCAGCAGCACTACAATATTCGCAAGCCCCAGCTTGATGCCCGGGATACCGAAATGAAACGGCAGCAGCGATTCGATATAGCTGCATATCAGCGCCAGCGCCAAAAACAGGCTAAGATGTGCCGTCTGCTTCATATCTGCCTTTCCTTTCCTCAACATACACCTCTTTAACGGGAAACCGAATCCAGCCCCGCCTCTAAAGCCCCTTCGACCTCAATCACGACCTGGTTCGGCAGGCACACAATCGTCTCTCCCTGTTTGTCGATCGCCCTTTGATGGACACAGAGCTTATCCGGGCAGTCCGCCTGGATCATGCTCGCTTTCCCATCCTGAATCTGCATAACATTCGTAACCACTCCGTTTTGGCGGATCGAAACGCTCTGATCCTCCAAAAGACGGTATGTCCCGTAAAGCTCTCCATGCAGCAGTACCTTGACCTGCGTCCCACCCTTCTGCGTCAGAAGGCGGACTGAAAAAAAAGCTGCAATACCAGCCGCCAGCAAAACAAAAAGCAGGATCAGGTCTGCTTTTCCCAGACGCTTTGCTCTGTCACCGCGCCTACGCATCCGTCAATTTCCCATAATAATAAAACCCTCTGCACTCCTCAAGCCGCACAGCTACAAGCTTTCCAATCAGATCAGGCGTCCCTTTCAGATGCACCGTAGCGTTATTGTCCATCTTTCCGGTCACAAGCGACGCATCGTGGTCGTTGACGCTTTCCACAAGCACGGTTTGAATGCTGCCCGTCAGCTTCTGCGCTTTTTGCGCCGCGATCTCCTGCACCAGCTTTAGCAGCCGGTCAAAGCGCGGCTTTAACAGCTCTTCCGGCACCTGGCACTCCATCTTTGCCGCCGGGGTGCCGCTGCGCTTGGAATAAAGAAAGGTAAACGCAGAATCAAACCCGACTTTCTGCACGACGTCCATCGTTTCCAGAAAATCCTCCTCCGTCTCTCCCGGAAAGCCGACAATAATATCTGTCGTAATCGCAAGATCCGGCATCGCCTGTCTCACTTTCTCCACCAGCCGCAAATACGACTCCTTGTCATACTTACGGTTCATCGCTTTTAAGATCCTGGAACTTCCTGACTGCAACGGCAGATGCAGATGACGGCAGATCTTTTTGGAATGCGCCATCACCTCGATTAATTCTTCCGACAAATCCTTTGGATGCGAAGTCATAAAACGGATGCGCTTAATCCCTTCGATCCGTTCCACCTCGCGCAGCAGGCTCGCAAACGAAACCGGAGGGTCAAACGTCTGCCCATACGAATTGACATTCTGCCCAAGCAGCATCACCTCTACGACGCCGTCAGCCGCAAGGCGCTCTACCTCACGCACAATCTCCCTGGGCTCCCTGCTTTTTTCCCTGCCGCGCACATACGGCACGATACAATAGCTGCAAAAATTGTTGCAGCCAAACATAATATTGACCCCGGACTTAAACGGATACTTCCGCTCTACCGGAAGATCCTCCACGATCTGCGCAGACTGCTCCCATACATCCACAACCATCTTGTCTGACTCATAGCACCGGTAAAGCAGCTCCGCAAATTGATACAGGTTATGCGTGCCGAATATCAGGTCGACAAACCGATAGCTCTTTTTCAGCTTTTCCACCACCGACGCCTCCTGCATCATGCAGCCGCACAGCGCAATGCGCATCTGCCTGTTTTTCTTTTTTAAATTATGCAGGTATCCAAGCCTGCCGTACACCCTGTTATTCGCGTTTTCCCGCACGGTACAGGTATTGTAAATGACAAAATCCGCTTCCTCGCTGCCTGCCTCCTCAAAGCCCGCAAGCTCCAAAATGCCGGCAAGCTTTTCCGAATCCCTGGCATTCATCTGGCAGCCGAACGTCTCCGTATGGCAGGTCAGCTTCCGCCCAAGCTCTTGTTCCTTGTTTTTCAAAAGCCGGCGGCATTTTGCCAGAAAATAGTACTGTCTTTTGGGTTCCTCCACGGGAGGCTCTGCATTGATATCTATATTATCTAAATCGATTTCCTGATACATCTCTCTTGATATTTTTCCTTTCTATCACATCCGCCCCGTTTTCACTAAGCAGCAGGTCCATACGGACATCCCAGGCTTGTGTATCCAGCTCGTCCACGATCTGGAATGCATAAGCACATCCGGCAAGCGTTGCCTGGCGCCTGTCAGCGTGCGCAAAGTAACGGTCATAATATCCCTTCCCATAGCCAAGCCTGCCGCCTTTTTGATCAAAGGCTATCCCCGGCACAAAGCAGACATCCGGCTGTTCACAAACCAGCCTCGTTATTTGCGTATCCGGTTCCATCACATGAAAGCAGCCTTCCTTTAACTGCGCAAGGCTTGTAATTTCATAAAACTCCATCCGCTCCCCCACTACCTTTGGAAACGCGGCACGCTTGTTTTGGCGCAGCGCATCACAGATCACGGGCAGCAGAGAAACTTCCTTTCCAAGCGGATAATAAAAAAAGACAAGCGCCGCGCTTTGGTACCACTCCGATGCAAGGACGATCTGTGAGATTTGCTGCGACAGCTCCCCCACAAGCAAATCCGGCATCGCGGCGCGCTTGTTTTTATAAAAGCTGCGAATGGTGCGTTTATCCTGCCGTTTTCGTTCCTGCCCGTGTTCCTTCCTCATATTATGCATCTGCACCTTTCTGTTTCTTTCCAAATTTTTCACCGAGATTGACGATCGTACCGTCCTCCATTTGCAGGTCAATATTGTCAAGCTGGCTGCGGATACTGCCCCTGATCGCCGCGACATACTGCTGGCGTAAAAGCTGCTGTTCCTTTTTCTCCTCTTGAGTCAGCCCTTCTGCCTTGGATTTGCGGTAAAGCTCATTAATTCGGCTGATATTTAGATCTGGCATGTAAATTCTCCTTTCTGCCATTGCCCGTTTATAACGGTTCCAAGAGATTTTACCATACCTGCCCAAAAAAAAGCAAATGTTTTGGAGAAATATTTGACAATCCGCCTCTGTTTTTTTATAATGAAGCCGTTCGCAGGAAATCTGCCATGAAAACAAGGTAAGGACAAAAATATGAAAACACAGAACATCCAATATAAAAAAAGAACCCTATTCATCACCGCCGCCCTGCTTGCCCTGCTCCTTAGCGGCTGCGGCAGGACAGAGCCCATTACAAAGTCCGGCTTTTATTTTGACACGATCATCTCCGTCACGCTTTATGATCCTTCCAAAACAAACGAGCTGGAACACTGCTTTGAACTGGCACAATTATACGAATCGTATTTCAGCGCCAAACGAGCAGACAGCGATATCAGCAAAATCAACGCAAGCGCAGGACACCCGGTTCGTGTCCACGAAGAAACGCTGGAGCTGATTCAAAAAGGCATCGCCTACGCGAAGCGCAGCAACGGGGCATTTGACCCTACGATCGGCAGGCTGACAAGCCTTTGGGACTTTCATGCTAAGTCCCCCAGGCTGCCGGATGCAGACGAAGTCAAAGCCGCGGCAGCTACGGTCAATTATAAAAGCATCCTTATTGACAAAGACACCGTGACGCTGTCTGATCCCGACGCGGCGTTAGACTTAGGCGGCATCGCAAAAGGATATATTGCAGATAAAATGAAAGCATACCTAACAGCCCAGGGCATTACAAGCGGGCTGATCAACCTGGGCGGCAACGTACTTGCCATCGGCGAAAAGCCAGACGGCAGCGCCTATACGATCGGCATTCAAAAGCCGTTTGACGAAACCGGCGCCCCAATCGCATCCGTATCGGTCAAAGACCAGACCGTTGTCACCTCCGGCATCTATGAGCGCAGCTTTACACTGGACGGCAGATGCTACCACCATATCCTGGATACCGACACGGGCTATCCATATGAAAACGGCCTGCTCAGCGTTACGGTTATCTGCGATTCTTCTGCTGACGGCGACGGGCTAAGCACGACATGCTTTGCGCTCGGGCTGGAGCAAGGGCTTGCGCTCATTGAATCGCTTGATAAAACAGATGCCGTCTTTATTACCTCTGACTACAAGCTGCATAGTTCCTCCGGCATCGGGACAACGATACCGATGCGGGAAATCGTTCACTAACAGCAATCCATAGGCACAACCTGCCTCAAGCTGTACAGTTATACAATATTTCGGATTCCCTCACAGATCTTACGCGCCACAGCCGGATTGTTCATCGTATACAGATGAATCCCGTCCACATCATTGGCAAGCAGGTCAATAATCTGGCTCAGCGCATAAGACATCCCCGCGTCAAACAGCGCCTGCTTATTCCCCTCAAACTTATGGATGATCCGCTCAAACCGCTGCGGCAGGGACGCTCCGCACATCGTAACCATACGCTTGATCTGCGAGGCGTTGATCACAGGCATAATCCCCGGCGTAATCGGCACGTCAATGCCCGCAATCCTACAATCCTCGACAAACCGGTAAAAAAACTGATTGTCGAAAAACAACTGCGACAGCAGTACCTGCGCGCCCGCGTCTACCTTCTGCTTTAAATGGCGCATTTCCTCCACCCGTCCCGCCGATTCAGGATGGCATTCAGGATAGCAGGCGCCTGCGATGCAAAAATCTCCAGTCTGTTTTAAATACGTAATCAGGTCTGACGCATGGATAAAATCTTTTTTCTCCGGGATGTCCGGGTTGCGGTCGCCGCGCAGCGCCAGTACATTTTGGATGCCTTCCTGCGCAAGCTCCTTGGAAAAAGCGTCGATCTCCTGCCTGTCATAGCAAAGGCAGGTCAGATGCACGACTGGCTCCACATGGTACTCTTCCTTTATTTTTTTTGCCAGGCGTATCGTTTTATTGTGGTTGGAGCTGCCTCCGGCACCGAAAGTTACGCTGATAAAATCCGGCTTTAATTCGCATAAGATTTCCAGTGTCTTGTCGATGTTTTTTAGTTCCTCGTCTTTTTTGGGCGGAAAGATCTCAAAAGAGAGGACGTTTTTTTTCTGGCTGTGTATTTGTGATAGTTTCATTTTGATTCTCCTTTTTTGTGGATTGCAATTCTAGTAGTTTTTTGTGATTGGGACGCTCTAAATAAAATGCAAAATCTCCTCAGCCTTTTCAGCAATATGGCAAGCCCCCGCATTCACAAGCTCCTGCCTGGTTCCATATCCATACAACACCCCGATCGAGGAAATGCCCGCCTTTTTCGCCCCAATGATATCGTACTCCCGGTCGCCGACCATCACCGTATCCGATCCGCCGGTTCTTCCCGATTTTTGCAGCGCATAAGCAATGACATCTTCTTTTTTCGAGCGTGCACCATCCATCGAAGCGCCTGCAACATATGTAAAATACTTTCGGATATGAAAATACTCTAAAATCTGCACGGCAAACTGCTCCGGCTTGGACGTTGCAACAAGCAGCGTCCTGCCTGCATCGCAAAGCGCCTTTAACACTTCTTCTATCCCGTCATACAAATAGTTTTCGTAAATGCCCTTTTCTTTATAATATTCCCTGTAATATCCTACTGCACGCTCCGTATCTTCTTTGGAAAACCCACAAAACTGCGCAAACGAATCTTGCAGCGGCGGGCCGATCCATTTGTATAATTCCCTGCGGTTATTCACCTTAGTGCCGAACTTTTCCAGGGCATAAGCTACCGAGTTGGTAATGCCAACGCCTGGGTCTGTCAGCGTGCCGTCTAAATCAAATAAAATTGTCTGATACATTTGATACCTCTTCCTGTTGTTGTTTGTATCGTGAATAAAAACTATAAGGCTTTTTTAAGGCTACGCATGATTATAAACGATTGCCTGTTCATTTGCAAGGGTTGGGGGATGCAAATAAATTCCCATAAAAAATCACACGCCTTCTTTTTGCCATTTTACTTGATCTTTGTGTAAATGGCAAGAAAAAGGTGTGTGATGATTCATCGTGTGGGGGGTTTTTTGCAGAAAGGACGCTGGAGAAAGGGGCGCGGGGCTTGCTGGCGGTTCCGATTCCAAAATGTAAGGAGCCCTAAGCATCCTGCGGAAAGCTGTGGCACCGTCCGGGCGCGGCACCTAGTTCGCCCTGGCGTTCCGCCAGCAGCTAAAGGTGCCGCTTGGCTTCGCCCCTGCGTTATCGAGCAGGATGCCAAGGGCTCCTAACATTTTTCCAAAGGAACCGCCAGCAAGCCCCGCGCCCCTTTCTCCGGCTGGTTTTTCAAGGCTCTAAATACGTGATATATTGCAGCTATTATGCATTATACCGTACACTGGCGCTCCATCCAAGCAAAATGTATAGTGTACAGCACGGCACAGCCCAAACTGAGTCAATACCGCAAAAACAAGCACCTGCCAGAAATACGCTGTACAATAGTACCGTTATTATTTGCTGAACTCTCGATAACCAGCCGGGAGAGGGGATGGGCACGCCCTGGCTGCGGCCTTGGAAGA
>CAMUPC010000034.1 GCA_947090545.1 uncultured Eubacterium sp.
AACGAAACAGAAACCATGGAACTGCTGCGGCAGGAAGCAAGGCAGGAAGGGCTGCTCGTCGGGCGGCAAGAAGGGCGACAGGAAGGGCTGCGCACCGGACAGCAGGAATCCAGGCTGCTTGACCTTAAAAACCTGATGGACAGTACAGGCTGGACGGCTGAAAAAGCTATGGATCTTTTAAAAATCCCGCAAAGCCAGCGTGACGCACTTTATGCCGGGCTTGTAAAACTGCAATAACCAGCCGGGAGGAGATGAGATGGGATAGGATTGGCTTAAATGCAGCCAGGGCGAGCCAATCCCCATCTCAGTGTCCCTTCCTTCAAAACACAGCACTTTATCATATAAATCGCACACATCCGTCCCTCTGTCACCGCCATTGAACGCTGCACCCAGCAAAACATACCGCATCATTTGCACAACTTCCACTGCATCTTGTACCCATCCAGGTCGTACCATTGTACCTGTGCATCCGCATCCGTATCTGAAAACCATACCTTCTGTTCCAGGCTTTCACTGTATACCCGCGTAGTCATCGTCTCCTCCCCGCCGTTGATAAACACAACAATTACCTCAATCAGTCCCGGCGTCACAATGGAATCAAATCCTGGAACAATCACGCCAACAATCCGGCTGCTTTTTGCGCTCAGCCGCGCAAATACATTCGGTTCATCTTTGCAACTCCTGACAGTTGTGCAATATCGAGAATTGTCAATTTTTTATCCATCTATCTAACCTTCTTCTGCACTGCCGTTTCTTTTTGGCACAAACCAGATTATTCAGCAAGAAGCACCTTCAAATGCGTAGAAAAAAACTGCTTCATCGCCTTTATCATATAGCAGGTATCTTTCACCCCCGCCGTCTCATATGCAGAATGCATCGCAAGCTGCGCTAACCCAATATCCACAGCATTTAGCGACACCTTCCCGGAAGAAATATTTCCAAGCGTGCTCCCGCCCGCCTCGTCCGAACGGTTTGCAAAAAACTGCACCGGGACATCCGCTTTTTCACAAATCTCCCGAAACAGCGCGATACTGACCGCATCGCTCGTATACTTTTGCCCCGCATGGGACTTTACAACAATTCCCTCATTCATATACACACAATTTTCAGCATCTGTCTTTTCCGGGTGATTCGGATGCACCGCATGGGCATTGTCTGCGCTTAGCATAAAGCTGCCCGCCACCGCGCGGTAATAATCCTCCTCCGGCCGCTCCAGGCACCGGTTAATCCTTCTTAGCACATCATGCAGAAACGTAGAGCCAGCCCCCTGCTTTGTGCCGGAGCCAACCTCTTCATTGTCAAAGCAGGCGTATACATTGACATTTTTCTCATGCTGCCCTTCCAAAAATCCCTTTAAAGACGCATAGGCACACTGCAAATCGTCCAGATGCGGAGACGATATAAATTCCTCCTGCGCGCCCCACACAGACGGCTCCTGGCGGTTGTACAGGTACAGGTCGCTTCCATAAATAGAAGCCTCGGCAACATCCGCCGCTTTCGCAATCAGTTTCTTAAAATCTCCTTTTCGTATTCCCGTCCCGCCAAACAAAGGAAGCGTATCCACCTGCTTGTTAAGCGCGCAGCCGTCATTGACGGAACGGTTCATGTGGATTGCCAGGCTTGGGATCACCACCAGGTCGCGGTCGATATCGACAAGCTTGGTGATAAACCGGTCATTTTCCTTCACAACGACTCTGCCTGCCACAGAGAGCGGGCGGTCAAACCATGTGGAGCAGATCATTCCTCCATACCCTTCCGTATTGAGCTGTATATACTTGCTTTTGACCTCCAGCTCCGCATGTTCTTTGATTTTAAAAGTCGGATAATCACTATGGGACGCCGCGATATGGAAGCTGTAGTCTGAAAGCTCTGTCCCGATACAGAACGCGATCACGCTGGAATCGTTTCTCGTTACATAATATTTTCCGCCTGGCTTTAACTCCCATTCCTCCTGTTCCTTCAGCCTTGCAAACCCGTTTTTTTCAAGCTCCCTGCCGATCCTTGCCACCGCATGAAACGCAGTCGGGCACTCCTTTAAAAATGCTGTCATTTCTTTTGATATTTTCTTATACATATTTTGTTCTCCTTGTTTTATAAGCAATTCCTTTTTATTTTAAGAAAGGACTGTCACATCAAAGACAGCCCCTTCCTTACTTTTCCATGCTATTTTACTTAGTTTCTCTCCCGTTCTCTTTTTGCAAGATACGGCATAATCATGCCCAATGCTGTCAGCACAACCGGCGTAATAATGTTCAGCGCCATCGTAAACGGGTCTGTAGAATACATTCCCAAAATACAGCAAGCCGCCGTCAGCACAAAACACCATGCGCCGAAAAATTTTGCTACCGCCTGGTTTTTTACAAACCGGTATTCTGCCGGTATCGTATCATATGCTTTGCGCAGCGCCAGGTAGCCTACAAATACCCACAGGTAACGCAGCGGCATACATACGGAATTGAGCTTGTTAAGCTGCGCCAGCACTGCCGCAGCGCCCGGTACGAACGACTGCACGAGAATAATGCTCCCGGAAAGCGCGATAATCAGCTTAATGCCATTGACATAAGCCCCCTGATCATTCTTTTTCAGCATTGCGCTCGGAACAAATTCCTTTGCGTCCTCATTATCCAGCAGCATACGAAGCGGCGCGTCGATGCTGACTACGAGCACCGCGAACTGCCCGATCATATTGCAAAGCGCATACAAAACAAGCAGGACATCTCCGATCCCGTAATACTGCCCGAGCTTCTGGAACGCCCAGTAAGAACCATTGGACACATAAGAGTTAAAGGTATCTCCGCTGCTGTTAATGACAGCCGGATCAAACATCATCCCCATCGCAACCGTTCCCAAAATCGCACATACGACAACCATCACCGCCAGCATAATCATGCCTTTTGGGAATCCCTTTGCCGGGTCTTTTACTTTATTAACATACGGAGAGATCTTCTCGCACCCTCCAACCGCAAATACAAGGATCGACAGCGACGTAAAATATCCCACGTTAAACTGCGGGATCAGGTTCTTAATGCTAAAATCCATTGCCACATATCCGCCGTTCGGATTGATCGCCGGAGCTGCGAACATCAGCAGGATATACAAAATAGACATAACAAACATGCTCGTTCCCGCAATGGACGCAAGCTTTTTCAGCGGATTCAGCCCGCGGCTCGCTACCCAGCAGAAAAACAAAAATACGGCAAGTGTCGCCAACTGTACACCAATCGTAGGAAATGTATCATACGTTTCCGCATTGCGGAATACCGCCCAGCTTAACGCTTTCAGCCCGCCGCTGCCTTTGCTCGCAATATAAGTAATGTGACACGCCCAGTAAGTCCAGCCTGCATAGTACGCAAGCTTCGGCCCCATCGTGTTGTGAATCCACGAGCTGACACCGCCGCCGGATGTCTTAAACGCGGAGCCAAGCTCCCCGACCATCAGCGTATACGGTACAAAATACAGCGCAAACATTAAAATCCAACTGAAAATTACCTGGATGCCATTAAAATATACAAAGCCGTTTAACACATTTCCAAAGCCCCATACACCTGAAAACGCAATAAACGCCAGCGTATACCATGTCATCTTTTTAGAATCTTTCATCTTGTTTCCTCCAATACGTTGAACTTACGTTCCTTATTTAACGATAGTTGTTAATTGTTAACAACATACAAATTAATATAACATATATATGTGTAATTTTCAACAAAAATTTTATACCAGTGTATCCCACAGCCGAAGAAATAAAAGACAGCAAAAAATCAACCGCCCTGACAAAAGTTAGGTTGCTTTTTTGATTACTATATACATTTTTTAAATCAAATACCTTTTCAGCAGGAAAGCATACTCATCCTTCCAGTTTTCAATTTCAAGCCTTAATGCCTTTGTCAAATCCAGCGTAAAAACTGCCACGATTGATTTTGCATCAACACAGCTCATGCCAAACCGAATCGTCGCATTGCCCTCTACGTAAAACACATCCTTTACAAAATCAATCACCTTATCCATTGAGTTCAGTAATATATATACAGTTTTCATATTCAAATATCCTTTTTATGATGCCAAAGCTATCGTTTATAGCTTGGTAAAAATCTCTGTTTCATGCCTGAGCCCAGAAGCAATCCCTTTGTTTTCATCCATCTGCATATGAATATTATTCATATCCGCTGCCAAAACCTGCATGTTGCCGGATGTGCCGTTCAGCCCAGCAACGCTTTCATCGATCGATTTACTGATCGTATGGATCGCGTCTGCTATTTCGGATACGGTTATTTTCAAGGTATCTGTCTTGCCGGCAATTTCATGCATCACACTTTCCACAGGATCTGCGTTTCGTTTATATTCTTCTCCAGCGCTTACAAAACCCTCAAATTCCGGCAGAATTGCTTCATTCATATAATCCACAAGGCTTTCCGCATGATCTGCCAGATTATGTACTGCATTCGTCACAACTGCATTAATCGACTGGATATGGTTTGCCGATTCTCTTGCAGCTTCTGCCAGCTTGCTGATTTCCTGTGCAACAACCGCAAATCCTCTGCCTGTTTCCCCCGCTCTTGCCGCCTCAATCGAAGCATTCAGCGCCAGGAGGTTTGTCTGGCCTGCTACACTTAAAATATCGCTAGTCAGGTTATTGACCTGGTCTACACTTTTACTGTCTTTAATTGCCTGATTCAGTACAGAAAGAATGTCGTTTAATTTTCTGTTCGTTACCTCCATATTTGTACGGGCATCAGCCGCCATGCCGTCTGCATGGTTTTTCATTTTCTTTGCATATCCGTTCATTTCATTTGTCCGCTCCGCAATGCCTGCCACCTCTGCACTGACAGCTTCTGCATTCTGATGGATGCCCTGTGCGTGCTCGGACACCATCTCCATAGTATCGGACAGCTCCGCGACAAATGCAGACATTTGTGAGACACTGGTGTTGGAGGTTTTCACATTATCCAGCACTTTTGAAACAATGCCATCCATTTTTTGTGAATTGTCCGTGATCATGCCAAAAATACTCTGCAATTTTGCCAAAAATACATTGATCCCCTCTCCAAGAGCAGCAATTTCATCATTGGATACAATATGGATGCGCTTTGTTAAATCGCCTTCTTTTTGATCAATTCCCTGAATCATTTCTGACAAATCACGTTCTGTCCTTGTAATTGGATTTATGATATGCCTGTTTGCACTGTAAACCGCATAAATTACCGCAAGAAGGCTTACAAAAACTGTGGCGGCGTTGACAAGCAGGCTGAACTGGTACACATTGTCCAGATGCTTTCTTGCCTCCTGCGCCTGCTGTTGTGCATGAGATTCTATGCGGTCAATCGCAGCTATCATTTTATCCGTACAAGGGGCTATTTCTCCATTTGCAGTCATATTTACCTCAGCCTGCTTCCTGTTTGCACTGAATGCACAAATACGCCTGACCCCGTTCAAAAGCATCTTGTACTGTTCCCGCATTTCCTGATAGGGCTGGCCATCTTCGCTGCTTAAATACTGCTGATATGCTTCCAGCTTCTCAGCTAATTCATCTTCTTTTTGTTTCAGCCTGTCTGCCGCCTGCAGCATACTGGCAGAATCAGACGCTGTTGCATGAGACAATCCAAGAATCTGTATTTCCTGTATTGTCTGTTTGATCGAGCTTAATTCCGTAAGGCTTGTCATATCATGGTCTGCGATCCCAGCCGCATTTTCATTTACCCTGCGTATATTGGACATCGTGGCTAAGTTTGACAGCACAGCAACAATACCCAGTATTACAACCGGCAGCATGATACGCACCTTTATACTTCCGCGTTTTGTTCGTTTCATCTGCGTATTCCCCTAGATTTCCGTGATTCCGCTTACCAGTTGGTCCATCAGGTCCTGCAACGGTATCCCGTTCGGATTGCCCTTTGCCATCGTATCTCCAAATACAGACATTGGTGTCCAGAATTTCTGTCCGATTTTCTGCAGGACTGCGTATTCGGACTGCTCTAATACTGCGGTAATTGCCGGAACCTTCAAAACAGCATCTGAGGCTGCCGCACTGCTGTTCGCCGGGGCATTCTGCCTGCACTTAAAATAATAGTTCTGGCTGTCCTCATTCGTAAGATAATCAGCAAGCATTTCTGCAAGCTGCCTGTGTTCAGAATAGGCATTGACGCCCAGCATCCGGTATCCTTTAAACGATGACATCTGTATCTGTTTTCCCGCGCACGAATATTCCGGCAGACGGCACGCTCCGTAATCTCCTCCAAATGCTTCTTTCATTGCCTCAGCATCCCATACACCGCTGACGACCGCGATTGCGCTGCCGTCCAATGCTTCTTTTGCAAACGCAGAATCAGGCACATCCTGAAATCCTGGATGCTTTGCAATGTTTAAAAGCGACTGCGCTATATCCGTTCCTGTAATCTGTCCCTTCGTCGTATTCCAGTCACAGGAATTTGTCAGCCCGTCTGCATTCAGGCTCAAATGAAGCCCTGTATTTCCGAAAAAAGAATACAAATACCAGCCGCTTGACCAGCTCATAATAAACTTTTTACGATTGCGCGCACATACTTCCAGTATTCTGTCCAATGAGCAGACATCTTCTTTTGTAAAATATCTCTGGTCATAATACAAAAAGTATCCGTTATCCGCTGTATACGGATACGCATACATCCTGCCGTCTATAGAAGCTGCCTCCACAGCCCCCTCGATACTACGCTCTTTGATCTTGTCCGCATTTTCGATTTCTTCCAGCACACCGGATGCTGCCATCGTCAAGAGCTGGTCATCCGGCATACAAAATAAATCTGCACCATTCGTAACGTCTCCCAGTAAGGTCTCTTTACATATTGACGCACCGACCGGCTCAAATTCCACTTCTGTCTCCATATCAGGATATTCTGCAAAAAAGCTTTTGATGCGTTTTTGAAACATTTCTGTTTCATACTCGTCACACCACATTTTTATTTTGGTATTTCCGGTGTCTTTTTGCTCCTTTTGTTTTGCTTGTGTCTCTGCATTCTGGCTGTCTGCATGTCTGGCTGTCCCACCGCATCCAGACAAAATACCTGCTGCTGACACAGTTGCCGCCAGGACCAGCCATGCTTTCTTCTTCATACATTTCCTCCTGATAAGCCAGTGCCGCTTTATAGCCTGCCTGATTATTTTCTGCTGTCCCTGTATGCCTCCAATGCTTTGTTATACCGCAGGATCTTTTCACCTGCCAGCTTCGCCGCACACAGCGGATATCTGTCCGGCAGCACCTGCGATGCCGCCTCCGGCTCCCAGTAAAAGATACCTGTCTCTTCCTGTCCGTTTTGTTCGCGCATGGCACGAATACAGTCTGCCAGCAGCCTGTAGCTTTCCTCCTCGTCGGATTCCAATCCACCTGTCTCCACAATCATGACTTGCTTTTGATAAGTCCCTGCATATTTCTTTAGCTGCTGCGCCAGCCTGTCCCGGCTGCTAAGGAGCGGCTCCCAGTAAGGATAATAGGAAAATCCCAGGATATCCGTCTTTCCGTTTTCTGTAAAGAAACGCTCCAGAAACGGCGCGCACTGCGCGTCATCGCACACCGCTGCCAGATGCGTAACCACCTTGCAATCCGGGCATATCTCTTTTACAGCATCATAACCGGCATTTAAAAACCGTACCATCTGTTTCGGTGCTGTATCCAGCCTTCCGTTCGGCCACATCAACCCATTGTTAATTTCATTCCCGACCTGTACCCACTGCGGAACGATGCCATGCTGTACCAAAAGCCGCAGTACCTCTTTCGTATGCCTGGCAACCTTTTGTTCCAGTTCTTCATCTGTATTCTGCTTCCATTCTTCCGGCAAGTCCTGATACTGCGGGTCCGCAAAATGATCACTGTAATGAAAATCAATCATCAGCTTCATCTCCTGCTTTTTTACCCGCTGTGCCATCGTAAGTACATTTTGCGCGTCACAAAATCCAAGCATACAAATCTCATGTTCCTGTTTCTTCCACAAGCCGTCCGCCGGCGGATTCACAAACACGCGCAGACGGACTGCATTGGCACCCATCTCTTTTGACAGCTCTAAAATATCTTTCTGTTCGCCTGCTTCATCCTGCCAACTGTATCCCAATGCTTCCAACTGCAAAGCCCATCCCAGATCCACGCCATAAATCATTTCAGCCATATTCCATCTCCCTGACAGGGCTTGGAAATGGTCTTTCCAAGCCCTGTATCTACATAGTTAATCAAAGTCAAATTTGGTAAATCTTTGATTCATTGCCTTATATCTTGTGCGTACCTGCTCGTTTCCTTTCAGGACATCCGCTTCTGTCCCGGTATACTGGCAGCGAAGGCAATAGTACTCCTCTTTTTCTTTATCATAAAACATATCGATATCCAAATCCCTCATAAAACAGGATGGGCACCTGTAATTCAATCTGCCTTTTCCAGCCTGAGCCATGTTTCAAAAACCTCCTTCTCTGCCACCTGCTTTTTGTATCCCAGAGTAAACATTGGTGAAAATGCATACCCTTCACGGATATATCCTTCCGCCCCCTTTGACGCCTGCATACGTACTTTTGTCTTGATCGCAGGAATCACAGCCGAGACTTCCTCTGCGTCAGGAAGGCTTTCTTCCCTGCACCGATAGGCATAGATGATTTCTTTTGCAGGCGTGCCTTCACAGCGAAGCAGAATGCCGCTCATATCTTCTGGATACTCTGTCGTTCCATAACAGGCGGACAGATATTCATGGATCTCCACTTTTGCGCCTGGCACACTTATGCTCAGAATCTCGCGCGCAATGCGGATGCAGCCTGTTCCTTCTTCAAAATAGATCCTGGTCACAAGCTTTGCCGTCATGCCGCGGAATACAAGCTCGACAGGGTCAAGCGTCAGTATCCTGGCAGTTCCTTCTTTTGAAAAATGCGCTTTTGTACGGCACAGGCATAAATCTGCTTCTTCGCCCTGATAGCTGATTTTAGCGCTCCGTATCGTCCCTTCTCCTGCATAATGCGTGAAATATCCGGCACGGTATTTCTCCTGGATCAAGAACGGATAGGAAGCATCCTGAATATGCTTCGTCCCGATACCAACCTCCCATTTCAGCTTCGCGGCATAAGGACGCAGGTCAAAAATGGCGCCGCCCTGGTCCATATTTACCCCAACCCTCATGTAAGGATCGGTATACCAAAAGAGCTGTTTATCCGAGCCATAAAGGATATCCCGCCACAGCGCACACTCCGGCTGCGTATAAGTCTTTTTCGCACGGTAATAATCCGCAAATTCAGACATTGTCATGTCCGTCAGTTTTCCTTGTTTTTTCAGCTCTCCATAATATTTGCAGCCATCGGAATAGGATTTTAGCAGCAGCTCGTAAGGCGCTTCCCACCTGCCCATCTTGTTCATCCATCCCGGCCCTACAAACATCATGTTATAGGCATAACCGTTATTATACTTCTCCTGCGCACGGTACTGGTCAATCAGATTATAAAGATAGGGAAACTCCCATGTCTTGGAATCATAAATCATTCCCCGGAGCACATTCTGCGGATGTGTGCCGAAATTAGAACCGTTCCCATCATAACAGGCAAGCAAATCCCTTGACAAATGCGGGATCGCCACAATTCCGCTGTCCTCTGTTTCATCTGCCGCCGGCGCATGGGTATTCTGCTTCGACGGAATCCACGGTGCCCATGGGCCGCCGTCAAATAGCGTATACCAGGAATTATTACACGTATGGTATGCTTTCGGTCCTTCTTCCCAGCAGGTTGCTATGGCACATTTCACAGACGGGTACTTCTCTTTGATATAATTCGTCAGCTCCGCATCCATATAATACGATCCTGTAGATTCAGGATAAAAACCAAAGGTTTCATAGAATTTCCCAAATACATCGTCTACGATGGTTTTTTTATCTTCCATGGAAAACATCCAGATACAGAAATCTTTTGTTTTATATTTCTCCCGAAACTGTTCACAGGGAAGCCCCAGGAGTGATAAAGCAATCTCATCGCCGTATGTTTCGTGGTCTTGTTTTGCAATCTGCACCGCCTCTTCATTAAAAAGCGACGCATAAGTCATATGAATGGTAACCTTTAAGCCATTCTCATGCGCAATCGCCTGCTGTGTCCTGAAAATATCCAAAGACTCTGTTAAGAGCTTCGTATCCGCGATATCTTCTTCTTTGCCATGGCCAGTAACGGTAGCTGAGTACTCCGGCACCATCTCCGGCCTATGGATTACATTCAGAATAAATTCACTCATTATCCTGACTCCTTTCGCTTTTTGTTCCAATTTCTTTTGCTTCCTATTTTACAGCTCCCGTAATACCTTCCGCGAACTGCTTCTGCAAGATAAAGAAGATCGCCATCGTAGGGACAGAGCAGAATAATACGCCCAGCATCAGCATCCCGTAATCCGTTGTATATCCAGACGCCAGATTCGCAATCAGCATCGGCATGGTCTGCGCATCCGTATCCGTCATAATAACCTTTGGCCACAAATAAGAATTCCATGCATTCATAAAGGAAATAACCGCTGCCGCCGCATAGGTCGATTTCATCATTGGCAGATACATCCGAAAGAAAATCTGATATTCTTTGAGCCCGTCAATCCGTGCCGCTTCCATCACGTCAATCGGAAAGTTTCTGGAATTTTGACGGAACATCATAATCAAAAACGGCGTCGAGATCGCCGGCAGGATAAACCCTCCTACCGAATTCAGCAAGCCTAAATCCGAAACCAGCTTAAACAACGGTATCATCGTTGCAACGCCCGGAATCATCATTGCAAGAAGCAGCACGGTAAATACGATATCTTTCTTTTTATCATGATACAGCTCAAATCCAAAGCCTGCCAAAGAACAGATAAACAGTGCAAGTACCGTCTGTACGATTGCGTAAAAAAAGGAGTTTCCCATTGCGCCCCACAGGTTCTGCCCGGCTGTCAGATTCTGAAAATTCTGCATCAAATATCCGCCTGGCAGGATTCTTCCCTTCGCCACATCAAACGATGTATTCGTAGCCGCAGAAATCATCCAGTAAAAAGGAAATACGGACAGGAAGGATACGATTCCCAGAAAAATATAGGTAGGAATCAGCCGGCGCTGAATCATGCTTCTGTTCTTTTTCTCAGTCACGCGTATCACCTACTTTCATATTAATGAGCGCCAAGACACCGACCATAATAAATACGCAGAACGCCATCGCAGTCGCATATCCAAAATTCGCGACGCCTGTACCGAATGTCATATTATAAATATAGTGCGACATAGTAATCGTAGAATTTGCCGGCCCGCCATTTGTCAGGTTTACAGACTCGTCAAAAAGCTGTAAGGTACCGTTGATTGACATAATAAAGGTCATAATAATGGTCGGCTTTAACAGTGGAACCGTAATTTTCCAAAACGTTTTCCATCCGTTTGCGCCGTCGATTTTTGCCGCCTCATATACGGAATACTCAATATTTTGCAGCCCGGCAAGATAAAATACCATGTTATACCCCGTCCATCTCCAGATCAGCGCAATGATAATTACCGCCTTCGCACTGGCAGGATTTCCGAGAAAATTATAATTTTCAGAAAGTATATGTAAATTCACAAGAAACGTATTAATCAAGCCTTCTGTCGCAAACAGTGATTTAAAAATCAAAGAATACGAAACGAGCGCAGTCGCACACGGCAGAAATACACAGGTACGGAAAAACCCTTTTAATTTCAGATGCTTGTTGTTCAGTAACTGTGCAAGCAGGATCGCCAGCACCAGCATAACCGGCACCTGAACTGCCAGATACAAAAACGTATTTCCAACAGAACGGATAAATAGCTGATCGGAAAACATTCTCTTGTAATTATAAAAAATCGGTTCTGACCATACCATATTCGCACTGGAACCCGTTTTGAGCGAGGTAAGAAACGCATTGATCATCGGCCAGAAGCTCATCACCGCAATCAGCAGCGTCGCCGGCATTAGGAAAGTCCAGCCGGCTCTGGATTGCTTTTGAAGCAGGCTCAGCCCTTTTTTCTTTTCCACGTTGAGTCCTCCTTTTAATTACCCATCTCAAAATTTAGCTGTGACTCTGCATTCTCTAGCTCATCCTCCAGACTTCCGCCATTGATAATATTTACAATTGCTGCGGCAATCTGCGTACGGCATGTATAGTGATATGGGCTCTGCTCAATCGTCTTTACATGGCTGCCCATCTCTGCAATTTTGGCATAAATCGGAGTATCATTAAAAAATGCCACGTTCTCATTATAAACCTCTGACTCGCCTGCCGGGATATAGGTAGATACCACGCCGCCGTTTTTCAACGCGTTATCATAAGTTACCGTACTTCCGCCAAATGTATATTTCAAAAAATCCTTTGCCAGCTCCACGTTCTTACAGTTCGTTGTAATATATAAAGAAGAGCCTCCATTGGAAGCATATCCTTCTTCCCCTGTCAAAGTAGGCATAGACGTGATTTCCCACTTTCCGCTGTTTGCCTCTACCTTCTCAATCGTAGGAATAATCCAGTTGCCGTTCATAACGCCTGCTACCTGGTCGCCCTGGATCGCCTTATCCGTATAATCAGACCAGCTATTTGAAAGAAGCAGCACGCCCTCTTTTGCCATATCTACAATCGTCTGGACAATCTGCTTTAGCGTTTCATTTTCTGTAATATACGGTTTTCCGTCTTTAAACTGCGAAACTCCTTCTGCCTGGCACATCAGATATACAAGGTCGTTTCCGTCGCCATCCATACAAAGCAGATATTTTCCTGTCTTTTCCTTTACCGCTTTGCCAATCTCCATAAACTTTTCCCAGGTAATGCCAGTCACATCCTCCATCGAATACCCGGCTTCTTCCAGAAGGTCTACGCGATACGCCATAATTACAGTGCCGCCGTCTACCGGAACGCCGTAATGAACCCCGTCAATCGTAGAATAATCAATTTTTTCTGGATAAAAATCATCCCATTTAATATCCACGTCGTCTACATTCTGCCATGCATCCGGGTAGTCCGCTACAAACTTCTGAATCCAGTGATCCTGAAACAGAACCATATCTGGCAGTGTCTCATAATTTCCAGAAGAAGCCGCTGTCGTAATTAATGTCTCTATATCCTGAGAACCTGCCTGTTCTTTGATATCAAGGACAAAATCAGGATTCACGTTTTCTTTATAATCAGCCGCTGCCGCCTTAATCGCTGGAATGTTAAAAGAAGGGTCCCATGCCGCTACTGTCAGCGTATTTTCACCACCGCCTGACGTTTCCCCTTCTGCTGCATCACTGCCTGCATTGCCATTGCCGTTGCTGCCATTGCCGTTGTCTTTGCTGCTCCCACAAGCAGCCATAGAAAATGCCATTACACCCGCAAGCAGCACTGAAATAAATCGTTTTTTCATTTTTTCCTCCTTTTTGAAGGGACATCTTGTGCAAATCGTACACTTTTGATCCCCTCTGATTGATTTTGTATGTAAATTATAACTATTTTCTTTGCTGAATTGCGTTTTATTTCAATCAAAAAAACGGCATATTCTATGTTTTTTCGTATTTTTCTTTATTCCCATCCTCTCAGGACGCTGACTTTAAAATCCTGTTTGGAATAATTTTCCGGCGCCCGTTTCCATTGATAAGGCGTCACTCCAAAGATCTTCTTGAAATTCCTGGTAAACGTTGACACATCCCCATAACCTACCAGGAACGCAATTTCTTCCATTGTCGCAAAATTTTTTAAAAGGAATTTGCTTGCCTCCCTGATTCGGATGATATTGATATAATCATTTGGCCCCATATTCATGCATTCCTTAAAAATCCTTCTGAAATGGGGCTCACTGATTCCACAAGCTTCTGCCAGATTCTGAATTTTAATTTCCTCGTTATAATGCTGTTTTACATAACTAAGCGCTGGCACAATCTGAAAATTTCTGCTGCTTTTCTTCGGCATGTTTCCTGAAAGGTTATGGATTCTCAGAAGCTCTACAACAAAGGACTGTAAAATTCCTTTCAGCGCTTCTTTGTACATATAAGCCTTTTTATGACATTCGCCGCGAATTTCCAAAATAATATTACTGATTGCCGAATATTCATCCCTATGAAAAAACAATGCGGATTCATAGAGCACGCTTCTCAAATAATCGGTATCTAATTTACTAAAAGACAATTCCTCCATATCCTGCAACACACTGTCAATATCCAGATACAGCCATTCCCAGTATGCGGTAGTGCCAAAATCAGCAGTATTGCTGTGCGGATAATTCGGCGGCACAATAATCATGCAGTCCTTTTCAAAAATATTTACACTGTCATTCAGGATACTTTCGCCATGTCCCTCATAACAGATTCCCACTTCCATAAAATTATGAAAATGCAGGCTGTCAATATCTTTGCCGTATGACCTTCTCCAGTGCTCCCCGAGCAGTGCAAGTACCTGTTCATTCGGTTCAATATCATAATATCTAAATTCCAGTTTTGTTTTCTTTTTTGCCATATCTACACCTCTGAATGTTCCAAACCGTTCATCCTGCTGTTTACAACTGTTTTCTGTTTGCTTTTATCGCATTCTGATACCAATTCTAAGCGATTCCTTGTGTAAATTGTACATTTTTAATCCCACTTAGCCGATGTTACCTTATTTATTGTAACTATTTTTTTGCTGAATTGCCTTCTTTTTCAATCAAAAAAACGGCATATTCTATGTTTTTTCGTATTGCGGCCAATGACAGAATCGGTTTCCTTGCAATTTCAAGCCGATCCCAATGAAAGGCGCCTTGATTTTTTCAATAAACATGGTTTAAACTGGTATACTGTCCCGCAGACATAATGTTCCCCATCCAATCTGCTCATTCGGATACTCCCCAAACGCCGCCAACGGCTTCGCCCCCTTGATCAGATAAGCCTTCACCTTCTCCCCATACAAATACAAATCATTCCCATCCACAATCCCCCACTGCATCAGCAGCGCCGCACTCCCCGCCACAAACGGCGTCGCCATCGAAGTCCCGCTCTTCACCCCATAGCCCCCACCTGGCACGGCTGACACAATGTCAACCCCTGGCGCCGCCAGGTCCGGCTTCACCTGCCCGGTCACGCGCGTGTAGCCCCTGCCGGAAAAATCTGCTGCCTGGTTTGTCCGGGAATTGTAGGCTGCGACTGAAATGACCTTTTCCGCTGTGGAGGGAATCGTAAGCGTCGTTGACTCCGTGGGATACAAAAAGCCTGTGCCCCGATTCAGAATGCCGCCTCCCGGCATCCACATATCGAAGCTTCCGTCCACAAGGCGGCGCGGAACCAGGCGTATTTCCCAGACTCCGCTGTCAAGATAGGATGCTGTTGGCAGAAATTCGATAAAGATCTCCTGATAGATACTGTAGGGGCTTGGTTCCCCATAGTATAAAAGGACTTCTGTCTGCTGCATCCGAAAGCGCTGTGTCCCCAGGATGCGCTGGATGGGGCCCGCTGTCAGCCCGGATGGGTGTACGATCTGGATGTCTATTTCATCGGAATAAGATTTCCAGATCTGGATGCTTAAAAACGATTCATACGTACTGATTACGAATTGTACGGTATTGGCAGGATGGCCTTCGCCCGGCTGTACCCTGCCGGAAGTATGCACGCTTGCTGTGCCTTCGTTTCCGGTTCCGGCGGCGATGACGTTTTTCCAGTAGCCGCTTAAGCTGTTTAAATAAGTCTCGATTAAAGAAGTTCCGCTGTGCGAGCCGTAGTTGTTTCCAAAGCTTAGGTTCATTGCAATAGGAAGGTTCATTTCGCGTGCCTTGCGCACCATATAGTCCACTGCCATCATAAGCTCTACGGTACTTGGAAACCCTTCTTCCCTTGGGATGCCAAGACGCACTACAATCAGCTCGCTTTCATATGCCACGCCGCGGTAGCGGCCGCCGGACGCCCTGCCATTGCCTGCCATAATGCCTGCGACATGTGTTCCATGCCCGCTGTTGTCACCTGTCAACCGTACATACTGCTGGCTTGTCTGCGGGGGCGTTTCTTCTATGATGATCGGCGGTGACGGCTCTTTGAGGGCGGCATTGATCTGTTCTCTTGTAAATTCCACGCCCCTTTCGTAGCCTGCCGGGGGATACATGCCGCGGGAAGCGTCCGGGATCAGCGTCTGGTCCCAGATCGCGGCAATTCTGGTAGTTCCGTCCGGGTTGCAGAAATCGGGATGGCGCCAGTCGATGCCGCTGTCTGCGATACCGCACAGGACGCCCCTTCCGGTCAAGTTCAAAAAAGAGGATGAGGCGCGCACCGTGTCGATGCAGGACGCCCGGATTCCCTGGCTGACAGCGAAATAGAGGCGCTTTGGTTTTTCAATGTATTCGATTTCCGCACGGTTGGTGAATTCTTCCATCAACTGCTGCGGCACCGTTGCAATCGCGTATCCGTTTAATAATTCTACGAGTGTAATCTGCGGATATTCCAGGCGGAGCTGATCTAAACCCACGGAATAACGGATGATCAATTCCCATGTGTTTTCTGCGGCGTCATATCCTGTCTGTAAGTTTGGGGACTGCTCTAATTCCCGCCTGGTTGCGTCCAGGGCAAGATTGAGCAGATTTTCACGTTTGGGATTATTGTTCGGCATAAAGCTACCTGCTTTTGTTTTTTCTAATATATGAAGCACACGCTGCCAGCGTGACGGTTCTTCCATTGGGGGCTTCCTTTCTGGAAAAATCTGGATCATCTAAGCTTACGCACAAAAAATTTTGTATAAAAAGGTTGCAAAAAGCTGTAAAATTCCGTATCATAAACTATAGGCTAAAAATACAACTAACCAAATAACGTCAAGGGGTATGTAATGAGAGGAAAAACAACAAAGCTTATAAAAGCTGTCTCAGAGCTAAAATCTGAGGATTATTCAAAGGAACCGGAATTAAATGACATTTACAAACGTTTGACAAAAGCCCGTCAGGAGTTTGCCGAGATATTTGAAAAAAATATCAAGGCTGTCATGCAGATCAGCTCCTTGGACCTTACGATGCAGCACCAGACCGAACAGATCATGGAAATTTCCCGCAAAGTATCCAAGGCGGCTGAGACGATCTTTGGAACAGCCACAGGCAATGCTATGTTTACCGGAACCCACAACAACCAGCATGAGGAGCTGGCACATACAATTACCCATATTGCTTCCGAAACCGCGGAGGTCAATGAAAAAATAGAATCCTGTCAGAGCGACCTGACAGATATCCGGGATCTCTCTGCGCAGACAATCGAAATCTCCCGCAAAATGCAAAAAGATATGGATAACCTGTCTGAAATTATCAGCCGGATCAATGAAGTGATTACAGGGATTGAATCGATTTCACTGCAAACGAATCTCCTTGCCCTAAACGCCTCAATTGAAGCGACCAGAGCCGGAGAAGCCGGAAAGGGGTTTGCTGTTGTTGCCGATGAGATCCGTACGCTTGCCGGGCAGACACAGACGCTGACTGGCAATATGGGAAATTTTGTAGAAGAGATCGAATCTGCATCGCGCAAAAGCGTAAAAAGTGCAGCCGGCACGATCCAGGCGCTTGAGTCTATGACGAACAAGATCGAAAACGTATGGGTATTAAACAACCAAAACCACCAGCATGTCACGAAGGTGAACGATTCGATCAGCTCGATTGCCGCTGTCAGCGAAGAAATCAGCAGCTCTATGACAGAGATGGAAAACCAGCTACATGACAGCACGGATTTTATGCAGAATGTCGGGCATGACCTTAAGAAAGCGACCGAACCGGTCGTGGATATCGAAAAAACACTGGACGATACAGTCAAGAAAATGGGAATACTATCGGAAGACGCTTTTTTCCACCTGGAATATTCCGAATTTGCCAAGCATATCAGCAACGCAGTCTCCGCACACCAGGCATGGCTGCGGAACTTGAAAAATATGGTAAAACAGCGCAGCATTGTCCCATTGCAGCTTGACTCATCCAAATGCGGGTTCGGGCATTTTTATTATGCGATGACGCCGCGCACACCGGAAATACGCCAGATCTGGGATGGGCTGGGCAAAAAGCACGAACGCTTCCACAAGTTCGGCGGCGAAGCAATCCATGCCCTGAAACAAGGCAATTATTCTGACGCAGAAGCTGTCTACAACCAGGCAGAGCTGTATTCACGGGAGTTAATCTCTGACCTTGAAAAAATACGTCAGATTGCGCTGGAACATGCGTAACCTTTAACCATAGCGCTGAAAAACAAAATAAAGAAAGACAAAATAAACTAAAACATAACAACATCATAAAAAAACTGTGCAGAAATCATCAAACCAGCTACATAGGCGCTGGCGCGATCATTCTGCACAGTTTTCCATTTATCTAATGAACTTCCATCTTACTTGATAAACTGGTCAATCGCACGGTTTAAGTCCTCTACCGCCTTATCGTCTCCATGTTCGATCGCGTGTACGATGCAATGGCTGATATGCTCCTTTAAGATCAGCTTCCCCGTATTATTTAACGCAGATTTTACTGCCGCAAGCTGGACGAGCACCTCGCAGCAGTCCCTGCCGTCTTCTACCATGCCTTTCACAGCTTCCAGATGGCCGATAGCTTTCGCCAGGCGGTTGATAATTGCCTTCATTTCTTTCGGGTCGTGTGTATGTGTATGAGGTTCCATTTATGCACTCTCCATCCCGGCAAGCTTATCCATCGAGCGGAGCATCTCTAAAAGCTGCACGTTTTGCGTCTCTCCGGTGCTTTTCATCAGACGGATAATCTCTGTGCGTTCTTTTTTTACGATATCCAGGTTATAGGCAATTTTTGACCGAAGCTTCTGCCTGCGTACGAGCAGGTTATGCTTGATCTCCACCATTTCCTTCTGCTCAACGAGTGCCTGCGGCTGTTCGATCCATACACGGGAGTCGTACAGCTCGCATTTTTTCAGAAGGCTGACGAGCTTATCATAATAATAATTCAAATCTTCATTTGTCTTTCTGTATTTTTCCTGTTCGCGCATCGCGTTTTGATACATTTCCCACTGGTATTCAAATTCCCTGGAATCGCGTACATGGAATCTTTCTCTGCCGTAGTCAACCGCGTTTGTAATATTCACATATTTAATCTTGACTTTATTTAACAGGATAATTGCGTAATTGATATTTGTTTCCGCCTGTAAGATCTCACGCCTGCTGGTTTCCAGACGGAACACGATATACGCCGCCCCCAGCAGGCAGGCTGTGATCACGCCGATCCAGGCGTACCGCAGGTCATAGTCGAAGCCTGTCGATAAGATCAGCAGCAAAACCGCGGCTGACGCAGCGGAAAACAGCAGCATAAAAGAAGCCTTCCGCATCCTTGCCAGGCTGCGCCTGCAATCCTTTTTGAGTATTTCCCATTCCTGCTTCTCGCCTTCCAGATACTGCATGTCCCGTTTCACGGTCGCCTGGTACTCTTCGTTGGTGCGCAGGTTTTTAATCGCATCTGGAATCTGCTCCTCCTGCCTTTGCATCATCTGAAACTGTGCGTCGGAGATGCGCTTGGACGTGTTCAAAAACTGGTCTCTTGCCTGGTTCAGCTTTGCCACATAATCCGCTGCCTTGCGGATCTCTTCCGCGCGGTCTGGCGCTAAGTTTTCAATCAGTTCGATATCATTCAGGTACGAGGTGACAATATAATATTCTTTTTTGCCATCGTCGATTTCCCTTGCATTCTGCATCACTTGCTCGCAGCGGTCTACAAGGGCGCTGCCGGAAGGATTGCTTGACAACTGCTCCAGGCCGCCGGATACCTGCACGTCCTCCATCACTTTTTTGAGGCCCGCCTGATCTTTTCTGCGTTTAAAAAATCCCATATTTTCACCCCTTATATGCTATATATTCCTCTTTCCATGCGTCTACCTGCATGTGGATCTCACTCCCTGCCTGTACCGGAGACGCCTGCGCGAGCCTTGCAAGCTCTGCTATTTTGCCATACTCCGCCGAAGCCTCGGTCAGATGGATTAACTCTGCAAGGTTTTTTTTCATGCTTGCAAACTGCTCCTTGCTGATGTGGTGCTGCTGCAAAAACCACTGCACGCGTTCCCCGTCCTCCAGAAAGCAGACTGCCTGCGACGCCGCTTTTAAGGAATCGGCGCGGTGGCTTAACGTGTAAGCCTGCTCGTAACAGCTAACGGCGCGCTCAAAGCAGAGCATATGTGCGTAAGCCGTCCCCATATTGTGCCAGATATCGCCGCTCACCCGTACGTCCGACGGGTTGTCCGTTGCGCTCAGCAAAAGGCTGCGGTATTCCTCGATCGCGGCTAGATACTTTTTTTTCTCCATCAACTGGTCTGCCTTGATCTTGCGGTTTTCATAATTGCTCTGGTGGTCCATTTTTTGCAGCCGCATTCCTAAAAACTGCATTTCATTTTTAGAAAAATAGCCCGAATCCAGTATAATCTGCATACAGAACATGCGAAACCCCTTCTCGCCCACCAGGATATCGCGCAGCTTTTGTGCCAGGTCTTTTGCTTCGACCTCGATCTCCAGCCAGTCGCAGAATTCTACGGTCATTATATTTTCATCCAGCAGATAAATATTATCCTGTAAAAAATAACACAGCTCTTCAATCGAATAAATATTTTGTTTTGCGCTTTCCAGATAGTAAGGCTTCGCAGCCCTCTGAAAGCTGCAAAAAATCAATCCGCTCATGCGTTCCTCCTGACCGGCGTTCAGTCTACCTTCATTACATACTCCCAAACCATCTCGCTCGCCTTAAAAAATTCGCCCAGCCCCAAATCCCGGATCGTGATTTTCACCGAACGGTCGGATACAGGCTTTGCGAGTATGTTCAGGCGCGTCGCTTTGGGCGGCCTTGCCGGAAGGTTGGTAAGCTCTAACGATTCGATCCTTGCTTCCCTGCTGTTTGGCCGCTGTATCCAAAAGTCGATTTCGCCCGGCCCGTCTAAAATAACTTCGCAGCCGCCCTTTGCCTCGTACCAGTTGTCTCCTGCTGAAATCAGCGTATAAAATGCCATCTCATTGTTTTTGCGCACTTTTAGGCTGATATTAAATTTCATTTCATTTTCGCCCATATAGGCATAGTTCCACGGAAGCACCTGTTCTAAGACCTCCGCCGCATAGCAGGCGCCCTTGGAAAACAGGTTTTTTCCAAGAAAGGCACGCCGCCCCTGGCACAAATACCGCAGGGACTGCTTCATCCATCCGCTTTCAAAGCCGTCCCCGGCAAGATAAACCGAGGAAATAATCTTTTTTTCAAATACCTTTTGTACGATCTGCGAAAACGAAGCGTCTTTATCCTCTGTCAGATACCCGCAGTCTGTTTCCAGGATCTGTACAAGCTGCGGCTTGGACTGCTTCCCCCTGGACAGGTACCAGCAGATCATGCTCTTTCCATAGTATTGGAACAGCGCGACATCATGCGTGGCAAGCCCATCCTTTTGGTTCAGCGCATAATAATAAAAGCTTTTCATATAGTCTGTAACAGTGATCTTTTTTCTTGGCACCGGAAGCTGTTCAAAAACATACTCCATCAGCTCCATTAACTTTTCATTTAATTTTGCAAATGTAAATACAATCTTGCCGATCTCCATTTTGGGGCCGAGCTTACCGGCAAGCAGCAGTACTTTTTTAATAAATACCGCAAGCAGCGCGCGGATTTCATACGCCTGGTCCTGGATCATCGTATAATCGCGCTCTAATGCACGCGACAGCAGGCGGCTTTCGCATTTCCCCATCTCTGCCTTCTCAAACCGGATCGCCTCGTCCCCATAGACCCACTGGCCGGAAGCAGACGCCATACACACGGCAAGCGGTATCTGAAAGATCTCGCTGCCAGCCACGGCACTGACTGTCTCCGGCTCCGGCTGCTGCGTCGTCGCATAGCTTACCATGGCATAGCTGTCGCTTAAATCAATCCCGATATATAATTTTTGTTCCTTCTGTGCCATAGTCCCCTCTTCTTAAAACACCCTGTGATCCTGACGCCATGCTAATTCATTCGTCATATAATTTTAAACATTTTCCCTGCAAGTATGCTGTATTTTTCATATTCCTGCATGATGCGCAGCAGCTCCTTCTCCTCGCCCTGCTCCCGCAGGTACAGCATATGGTTGATATAGGCATACCGCCCGCCATTGCTGGTGTCTCCATACTCCTGCCCTTTTTGGCGCACACTTTCACCGATCTGCTGCATCCCGTTTTCCGTCTCCTGCACCAGATAGTACTCTACCTCATCGTCACGGAACAGCAAAAACTCATACGTAAAGATCCCGTCATAAATATTTTGCATATTCGCCGCTGTAAATTCCTGCTGCTGCCGCATTCGATAGTGAATCTGTATGCGGCTGTCCGGCTTCGCATGATACTCTACCAGCACCCGGTTAAAAAGCTGGTACCTGCTGCACAGGCTCTTTGGCAGGTTTTGAAAAAATGCAAAGCTCATATTTCTGGAGATAAATTCATGCAGCAGCTCGTCTGCCGTCTTTAGCTGGTAGCGGTCGATACGATCCGCTTCGGAAAAGCATTTTAGCAATCCGAGCCGACATGCGGTGCCGCGCAGCCTGCCTTCCTTATACAACTGACATGCCTCTAAAAACAGTCCTGACGGCAGCCTGGCGTCGTGTACGATATATTCGTGCATCCAATACGACCGATAAGCCTGTAAGATAAATTCCCGCCCGCCGTGCCCGCGGTATCCCTGGTAGGCAGCCTGCACTTTGTCGATTTCCTGCGTACTGTAAAGCGTCTGGATCAGCAGGCGCTCCTCCAGCTCTTCGGTTTCCTGCACCTCACAGACGCGCGCCGCATCGTAGACAAGTAGCATCTGTCTGGAAGCGCCTTCATAATATTTCGCCAAATAGGTAACAATCTCCGGGCTGCGCACTCCTTCTGCCAGCACTGCCATACACAGCTCCAGCAAAAACGCGTCCTCTCCGATCTCCCTTGCCCCCAGCACGCTGCAAAGCAGCTCTGAGAGCTTCCCAGAGTTCAGCCCGTCATAGCCGTAGCTGCTGACCAGCTCATACGATTTTTCATACCAGCCGCGGTCGATCATCAGCTCTATCATCAGGTTGCGGTTATCCCGGCGCATCCCCGCAAAGTCCAACTGCGCCAGATAGCCCTCCAGCCCTTCCTCCATCTGGTTCAGCAGGCAGTAGCGCACCAGCCCCGGCCCGATCTGGCTTTTGAACTTGGCGCTGATCTGGGGCGCTGCCATTAACGTACGCAGATAGTCTACATCGGTATGTACCGGGACGCTTAAGTCTGTCTTTCCATCCATATGGTGCATCAGGTATTGCAGCTTATCCGGCGCAAAATTCAGGCATCTGCGTATATAATGCGACGGCTTCATCAGCTTTTCCAACTGGCAGGACTCAGGAGCGACGAAGCGCTGCCCTCTGTTGTTTTCCAGCACAATCGCGTAATCATTGGAAAAAAGCTGGAAATATGCCGCTTCCTTGCTGATCGGCACGCGCTGTTCCTCTTTCATATGCTTTTGAATCACGACGACATACGCAGCCATCTTATTCATACAGTAAAATTTATGCGTATACAAAATATCCGCAAGCGGATCGGCAAGCTCCTGCGTCAACATGCCCTTATCCAGCATTTCATCATAAATAACCGCTAAATTATCATCCATGTGCCCTTTTAAAATCTCATCGATCGCAAACTGTTTCATCGTCTGCGCGTATTTCCCGTAAATAGACGGCTGCTCCTGCTTATGCGCAATAATATTCACATACAGCGCCGCCTTGTACTGATAAGCAAGCTGGTTGTTATACTGAAAATACATCTGGATCACTTTCGGAAGCGGCTGGATGCTGTGCAGATCCATCGTCAGCAGAAACGCCTCGTATAAGCCGGTAATTTTTAAGTTTTCCGCAATCCCTTTTTCATACCAGCGGTGATATTTTGCCTGGTAGCACTGCCCTTTGATTAAATAAGCGCAGACCCCCATCAGCATATCTTCATCCGGGTCTTTTTCATAGCTGCGGAACAAGATCCGGCAGACCAGCGGATGAAACTGGCGCATATTGTTGGCAAGCCGCATAACCTGGTCGGCAAGGTCTTTGGTCAGCACCCCCTGTCTGGAAGCCCAGTTCATCAGCAGGATCTCGTATGCGTCCAGCTTGGTCAGCAGATACGGCTGTTCCAGATACGCCTGGTATGCCTCGACATACCACAACGGTGAATACTGCCCCTGCATAATCCGCGCTTCCATCACGCGCAGCTTGATCTGCGGCTGGGTACGCAGCGTCCCGTTTAAGCGCAGCGTCAGAAAAAAGATCATCGGATGCGTCCCGTAGCGCTTTGCGATCTCCTCGATCTCATCCAGCAGGCGGTCTACGATAACCGGCTCCTTTTCTTTTTGCAGGCACAGATAGTTATAAAATGCCCACTGCGGGTCTTTTTTATTTTTATATTTCTGGCGGTATTCGTCCATCAGCCACTGCGCGTCCTGGCGCTGCTTATTCCTCTGCAACGCATATGCCTTAAACAGCAGGTACCACGGGTCGTTTGGCTTAAATTCCTCCATCCGCTGAATCAGTGCAAGCGTCTGCTTTGTCCACTCCCCGGTTACGATTTTTTTCAGGCGGAAATTCAGATAACACCTGGTCAGCAGGTACGTAGCGCGCTGTAAGCCCTGTACCCTGCGTTCTTTTTTCAAGTCTCTGCCGCCCTTTGCGGCAACGACATGCAGCTCTTCCTTCTGGACGTCGTTTTCAAAATAAATACACCCAAAATTGTTTCCGGCGTGCATTTTCTCAGTATCTATGTAAAAGCTAAACGGCACTGTCTCGCCCAGAAAATCATCGCTCGTTAAGTACCGCTTCTGCGGGACTAAAAACTCATCGTCTGTAAAGACCCGAATCTCCAAAAAGCCCCAGCCTTCTTTTTGTATCATCAGCCTTTCTTCCACCGGGTCTTTTGACACAGCGGCTTTCACACCGTTTTTTTCCAGCGTAAAACGCGCGCGCTCCTTTTTCCCGGTTCCGATTAAAAATTCATCCATCGTCTGTTCGGTTACAGCCGGTTTGGATAGCCCGCCATATAATAAAGAAGCTTTTAAATCCTTCGGTGAAAGTATATTTTTAAATGCCGGCGAATGAAAAATATGATATGCCTCTTTCCATTCACTTTTTGCAAGCTTTGTAAAATCTCTCAGATTTTTAATTTTTCCTGTCGACGCTTCCGCATACAGCCGCGTCACTGTCACTTCAAATGCGAGCGGGTACTCTCCGCCATTGCATACGACATACAGGCTTCCCTGGACAAGATCTCCTTCCGACATCCCGTCCGCGCGAAACTGTACCTGAACCTGTACCTCTTCCCCTTCAAACGGATTCGTCAGGCATTCCATTCTTGCGCTGGAGGAATAAATAATCCCCCGCATCCGTATCCCATTCGCGCTTTTGATCAAAAAACTATCCGATGCTGACTGCCCTTCGACTGCCTCGATTTCCAGCTTTTCTTTTGAAAATTCAACCTGCGGCTGTTCATATGGAATTTTTCCTTCTGCCAGTTCCTCGATCCTCTTTCGCACGCTGTCACCTGCTTTACTCTTGCATTTTTCGCCAATACCGCTATAATAGACAAAAGGCGGTACTTTTTGTATTTTAACCTATCTTATGAATTATAAACTATTTATGAGTCACACGCAATATGTTGATGAAAGTTCGTTTGCATTCGTTCAAAGGAGGAAACATTATGATCCAGCATAAAGACCATTTCCACGGCAGCGACCTGGAAAAAATCGAACAGTTTTACGGCATCAAAAAGGAATCGATCACCAGCTTTTCCGCAAATGTCAACCCGCTTGGCATCTCCCCGTCACTGCGCAGGACACTTGCGGATCAAATCGACGCGATTACGTCTTATCCCGACCGGGAGTATGTGTCGCTTCGGACATGCATCGCGGAGTACGTCGGTACGGACATGGAAAACATCATCGTCGGAAACGGTTCTACCGAACTGATCTCCCTGTTTATCAGTGCCGAGCATCCCAAAAAAGCGCTTGTGATCGGGCCGTCCTATTCCGAATACGAGCGTGAGATCGCCTTAGGCGGCGGCACAACGCTGTACTATCCGCTGCGTGAGGAGGACGGGTTCTGCCTGCGTACGGCAGATTTTATTTCTCATTTAAAGGACGATATTGACCTGCTTGTACTGTGCAATCCAAACAACCCGACATCCACCTGCATCACGAACAAGTCCATGCGCCTGATCCTGGACGCCTGCCTACAGCACGGCATCTATGTCATGGTTGACGAGACGTATGTGGAATTTGCCGACAATATGGAGCAGATCACGTCCGTACCGCTGACCCATTACTACAACAATCTCGTGATCCTGCGCGGCACCTCAAAGTTTTTCGCCGCTCCGGGCCTTCGGCTTGGTTACGCTGTCACGGGGAGCCGCGACCTGGTCAAGACGATCAATACGCGCAAAAATCCCTGGACGATCAATTCGTTGGCGGCGATCGCGGGGGAGATCATGTTCCGGGATGAGGACTATATTCGGAAAACTAAGCAGCTTATTTCCTCGGAGCGCAGGCGGATGTATGAGTTGTTTTCGGCTAGGGAGGATTTTAAAGTGTATGAGCCTTCGGGGAATTTTATGCTTGTTAAGATTTTGCGGCAGGATTTGACTGCGCAGGATTTGTTTGAGCGGGCGATTCGGCGGGGGATGATGATACGGAATTGTTCGACGTTTCCGTTTTTGGATGATAAGTTTATTCGGTTTTGCTTTATGGAGCCTGAGATGAATGATAGGCTGGCTGCTTGTATTTTGGGGTAGGGATGTGGTGGTTTTTTTTGCGGGGGGGGACGCTGGAGGAAGGGGCGCGGGGCTTGCTTCCTGTTCCGATTCCAAAATG
>CAMUPC010000035.1 GCA_947090545.1 uncultured Eubacterium sp.
GCGTTCCCGCAGGATGCTTAGGGCTTCTTAACCTTCTGGAACGGACGCAGCCAGGGCGTGCCAATCCTCTCTCCCAGCGTCCGCATATATGCAAAAATGCACCACTTGACCAAATTTGCTGCACAAGATAAAAATTCAGCCATTTTCCGCCAAAAATCATCCACAAGTGTTTAAATAAATCTTTAACATAATTTATGCGTTTTCCCACGAAAATATGCCGCTCTTTTCTTTTTTTCGTTTATGCATATTTTTCCAACGATTTGATTATACTTATAATGCTCACATAGTTTCCGTACATGGAATTACAAGACAGAAAGCGAGGTAACCCTTTGTTCCGATTATTTAAACAAGCACCGCAGACGGATGCAAATTACCAAAGCCTGCTGGATAACCTGATGCAAACGATGAACAGCCTTCATCTGGCTTACGAAAACTTTGAAAATGCCACAGACCCGGAACTGATTGACAGCTATATCTACGAAGTAAATGCCATACAGATGCGATATCAATTTCTGCTCTGCCGCCTGAAATCTTATGAGATCGCAGAGCCATAATATAAAAAGGCTTTCCGGCATTACGCCAGAAAGCCTCTTTGGGAATGTACATCCAAACTTTCATTAATATCATTTCTGCCATACGTATAACCTGCATATACCTGCTGTGCATTACGCATCAGCGGCGCAGACGTATCTTGTTTTGCCGCTTCTGCAAACGCTTCATACGTTTTTTGCAGCATCTTTTTGCTTTGCAGCAAATCGTCCAAAGAATCCCGTATCAATACTTTTGACAACTGCCTGCGGTGAAAATCATACAACGCGAACAGCCGCGGCGAGATCTCATAATGAAAATCCAACGTTTCCTGAAAGCTTTTGAGCACCTCATCCGCATGATGCACCGCTTTGGAAACACCCTGCTTGTCATGCTCCTCAAACGCCCTACAGATATCGTCAAAATATGCAAATAAAATCTCAAACTTAATCAGTGTCAGCCCGCTGCGGTTCGCCTGCGTAATTCTGCGTGTAAACTCCTGTATCCGTTCCTTCGTCATACACCCACTTCTCCCCTAATTACTCTGCTTCTTAACCCTGCAACAGAGACAGTACCTGCTGCGGCAGATCGTTTGCCTGTGCCAGTACGGAAATGGAAGCCTGGGTCAGCACATTAGAGTTGGTGTACTCCGTCATTTCCTCAGCCATATCCACGTCGCCCAGACGGGAAACCGCTTTTGTCATATTTTCCTCGGATTCATCCAGGTTGCTCTGAATATAATCCAGACGGTTCTCGTAAGCACCCATTAAGGAACGTGCTGCTGATACGATTGCGATTGCGCCGTCCATTGTATTCATTCCCCGGTCTGCTCCGTCAACCTTACGAACGTCCAGGTCGTCCATGTACAGGCTTTGCGTATTTAAGATCGGCACTCTGACTGCTAATTCCTGTCCTTCATTGGCGCCGATCTGGAGCTGGAGCGTTCCGATGTCAGTTGCCTCGATTGTTATATCTGTCTTTACTATATCGCCACGTACTTCAAAGCTCATTTCAAAGCCGCTCTTGTCCGTAATCACAACCTGGTTGCCATCGGCTTTTATCACTGCCTGACCCGTATATTCTTCTCGAATTTCTCCTGCTGCATTTTTAATTGATACCTGAGCATCTTCACCTTTCTTAACCGCTTTATATTCTATGGACACTACTTCTCTGACAGGATTCGGCATAGGAGTTAACGCATTAAGCCCCAACAACTCGCCAATCTCATCATTATCATATTTGATATTAATTTCTGCCCGAAGCCCTGTAATATCTGTTGTAAAGATCATCTTATCTGAAAATGCAAATGCCTGTCCCTGAGCTTTGCCATCAATCTGAACACTTACCCCGCTTTTGTCCAACGCTTTTTCAATTGCTACATATGCCTGGTCTGCTGTCATTCCTTCTTTGATTGCTACTGCAATTCCATTAATATATAACGTTCCTTCTCCAGCAGCAGAAAATTTCGTTTCCGTGCCAACGTATCCTTCCGTTGTTGCCTGCGCAGGCTGCGGTGGATTTGCCGTCGGATTTTTTGGATCTCCCTCTGCACCAAATGTCTGCCAGTTGTATTCGATCTTCTCTGTATATTCAAACTCTATGCCAGTTTGATTCTCTAACTGGTCAATACCAAGAATCTTTGCTAATTCCTTATTATCACAAGTAATTGTCACACTTTCATCTGACCCGTAATTCTGAGAAACAAACGCAAGCGTACTCCCAAAAAGATACCCTCCAGGAAGCTTTTCATATCCCTGTGTATCCAGATTATCCTTATTCAGCGGTTTTTGTGTGCCATCTGTCGCAAATACATTGACCCATCCCAACTCACCGCCATCACGGATTGCCTGGTAAACCTCATCCGCTGTCATACCTGCCTGAATCTCAATTTTAGATCCATTAATACTGATTATCCCTTCCTGTGACTCCTCAATCACTGTTGGCATTGTCACACCCGCAGCAGGCGCAGAAGTAATCACCGCATGTTCTGCCGCTTTTTCTATTGTAACAGGATAATCCCCAGCCTGCACTTCATCCGAGATAATCACATTCGTAATCCTATCGAACATACTTACCTCTTTTGTCCCGCCTCCTGCCTGGGCTTCTTCCGACGTCACATACGTCCTGCGGTCAAGCGACCCGTCCAGCACTTTTTTGCCGTTAAACTCTGTAGCCGTAGAAATCCGGTTTACTTCTTCTTTCAGCGCGTCAATCTCCTGCTGAATCGCTTCCCGGTCCTCCATCGTATTCGTATCATTCGCCGCCTGGACGCACAGCTCGCGGATACGCTGCAAGATCTCTGTCATCTCTCCCATAGCGCCGTCAATCGTTTCTACCATACTGACGCCGTCCGTCGCATTCAAAGACGCACGGTTTAATGCATGAATCTGCGCCTGCATTTTAAAGGAAATCGCCATGCCGGACGGATTATCCTTCGGATCGTTAAATTTAAACCCCGATGACAGCTTCTTTACAGATGCCGATAAACTGTTCTCATTACGAAGCAACTGGTCATTTACAATCACCGCTGATATGTTCTGATTAATTTTCATTCTGTATACCTCATCTTTTCCATTCACAGCAGTTTCAAGTTAGTTTCACTGAAACTGCTTTTCAAACGATACTTGCCACGTCCTGCTATTCGTCAGAGCAAATAGCAGTTAAAAATGTTCTGTTACATATTTCGGACAGATTCAGCAAATCCATTACGCAAACCATGAAAAATTCACAATTAACAGATTACCCAATATGCCTGATCACACGTATAAACGCTTCCGCCATTCCATACAGCGTCTTTGTCTGCACTTCCCGCATCTGCTCAGATTCCGGCTGTTCGCTCGTTCCGCTGTTTGCTTCAAATGTATTCAAATCCAGGCTGCCGTTTAAAATATAATTGATATCTACAGACCCTTCTTCTACCTCCTGCAAAGCATGACGAATCTCGTTGTCCATAGACTTTAACAAGTCTCTCGTCTTATTGGAGCCTGTCACGACATACCCGCTGAATCCGCCTCTCTGCTTTGCCCGAAGCTCCGCTGCGATCTTTCCAAACCGTGCCGTATCCAATGTAATATTGACAATTCCTCTTTGTTCCTTGTCGCGTATGATTTTCATTGTCACATTGGTTACTTCGCCGTCGATCACAATCGGCATCGAAAAGCATTCTGAGGATGCCATTTTCACATGCATGGACATTTGCGCATTCATCAGTTTCAATCCGCGGATATCCAGGCTTGTGACATGCGGCTCCATAATCATCGTGCTCATGCATTTTTCTGCACGCTCTGCAAGCTCTGCCACCGCCTTTGCAAGCTCTTCCGGTTTTTTCACATCTTCTCCGAAACGAGCCAGCAGTTCCTCCTGGATTGCATCAAAATCTACCTCTACGCTGCCGTCCTCGTTTTTCGACATATAGTCATCCGTATTCTTTGAGATATCAGGCGTACGTCCGTTGCTGCCAAGGCTGAAAAACCTGCGGAACGCGCTGTTGCGGTCGGTCAGGTATTCCGACACAGCCATTACATTCATAACGGTATTTGGAAGGTCATAGCGCTCCAATACCTGATAGACCTGTTCTGATGAGTTCGCGCATTCCACCAGGTCTTGTAGCTGCGTGCGGTAATAAGATTCCTGGGCATCCAGATCTTCCGGTGTTTCCTGCAATTGCTGCAAAAACTGCTCCGGCGTCAGATCTTCCCAGCCGTCCGACAATATCCGCAGGCGCTCCGGCGAAATCTCGTCAAATGCCTGCTTGACGCACTGATGCTGGTAGCCGGCTTCGATCTGGTCTGTGATGGAATCCAGATATCCCCCGCTTTGCAGCTCTCCAAAGGAATGATCTACCGTGATATCCATTTCTCCGCGATTCTGAGTCCGCACTGCTGCCAGAAGGTTGCGCATTGTAATCTGTGCTCCCTGATTGACCAATGCCCCGACTGCCGCTCCGTCTGACTGTACAACATGGTTCATCAGGCGGTAAATGCCGATATAAGAGCTTCTTTCTTCCTGTGAAATGCTGTGATTCTGCTCCAGCTTATACAAATACTCACTGTATTTTTCTTCCGGCGCATCGATCTTTAATTCCGCTTTCATCTGTTCCGCCTGCACATTCAGCTCCCGAATATCCAGATCCAGCGGGTTGATGCCTCGATTGATAAATTCCCGGATAACCGAAGGCGTCAGATTGTGAAACGCCATCTGCACCTGCTGGTCTGCCGCTTTCATCCTCGTAATATTTTCCGCTGTAATCTCTATCTGGTTGTAGCCTAGAATCCGCACCGCACGCTCATTTACCGGGCTGACTTCCTGCCCCAGATCTTTTAAAATCGTATCGATATTGCCGAACGCTTTTTCAATCGAATCCCCCAGTTCTTTGCGCACCTGCGTCTGCATCGTCTCGTACCGCTCATTTGCCTGCTGGAAATTCTGCTGCATCGAGCCGCCTTCCTGGTGCAGCTCTTCCAGCGTACTCACTGTCATATTGCGGGCACCGAGCGCGTAAGCCGGCATTTCTTTTAATTCTTCCAGTTTGCTCGTCGTCTCAGCAAACAGGCTGACATTTGCCTGTGTCGCCTCCACGCCGCCTTCTGTTAACAAATTTTTATAAAAACTGTTCTCGATCTCCTTTAACTGCTGGATCAGCTCTTCCATAGAGCTTGTATCCACCGAAATCCCCTGCTGGAACATCTTGTAGCTGGACTCCACGGTCATAATAAGCCGTACTTCCTCCAACTGCCTGCGCGCTGTAATCAAAAGGATCTGCACCTGTGTAAAATGTGTTTCCGAAACACTGACACTCACCCCAACAGCCGCGCTTGTGCTGCCCGCAGCAGCCTGCACACTGCCAGGTTCCAAAACCGGCTGCGCAGATTCCGTGCCGCCTTCTAATCCTGCCTGCACTGCACCTGCCTGCTCCGCAGCAACTTCTGATGCCTGCGCTGATCCTGCCTGCTCCGCAGCAACTTCTGATACCTGCGCTGATCCTGCCTGCTCCACAGCAACTTCTGATGCCTGCGCTGATCCAGGACCCGCTGCCTGTACATCACGAACACCGGAATCCACACCTGCTTCCTGCACTGCTGCATCCGTACTTTGCAGCAATTCCGCCGCTGCCTGCCGTTCCTGCTCACTCCACGCGCCCGCTGCATTTTCGTTATGCGCCCGCTCCAGATTTTTAATCGTAACAGGCTCACCCTGGCTGATTAAATATGCCAGGTCTTCATCTGCCGCCATATTCACAACGTTTACCGCATGTTCTGCTTTTGCCTTCTGCGAATGCTGCGGATGCAGCGCAGCATCCTGCGGACGCCTGCCCTCCGCGATCGCTGCAAGCATCCCGTCCAGCAGCGCTTCCCTCTCCTGTGGGAACGACATTTCCTTTAACTGTTCAAATAATTGCAGATTATCCGCTGTCAGCGGAATCTGGTTTTGAATCAGCCAATGGCTGTTCTCAAATGTCTGTTCATCAGGTGTCAGCCCAGCCTGCACAATAATCCGGGAGATCTGTTTGTGCATCCTGTCTAACGCAATCGGCACTTCCTCCTGGTTCATGTATACGGTGCTTCCGCTGTACTGCGCTTTATACAGGTTTGCAATCGTAGGCTCCAACTGGTTATCCAGCATGTACTTGACCGCACCTTCGCTCAGGTTATGTAATTCCCCTGCTTCCTCCAGTGCTCTTCTGCAATCCTCCACATTCTCTGCTGTAAGCGGCAGGTCTGCCTGCAATTCCTTGATCCTGCTGGAAAGCTCCTGTGCCAGCGCAGCGTTTCCCGCCAGAGATTCTAACTGCTCCGCGCTTAAATCATCTCCAAAATAGCTGATATCCACGCCCGCCTTTGCCAGCTCCATTTTTATCTTATCCGTAACCGTCACAATCGTCTTTGCGTCGGTCTGCTGCAAAGAAAAACCTTCCTCTTCCATCTTGGCACAATCCGTCGGTGTTGTCGTATTTGCCGCTACGACCATCTTCTTTTTCATCATAGCAGCATCGATATTTTCCGCCTGTCCCATCACATCCGCAGAAGTCCCGCCCTGGTTTTCCTGCTGCGGCTTTTGGTAGGTCACCTCGGCTGTCCGTTCCCCTTTTGTCAGCTTTTCCGTCTCCTGCGCCTGGTGCGTTCCTGCCGAAACAAAACCAATATCCGAAACATCCTGCTTTGTCTTTCCACCTGTTCCTTCGAGAAGCTTTGCTCCGTCGATCTGTATATTCTGCACTCCCTGCATCTGCATTTCCTGCCTTTCCCTATTACTGCATCCAGACAGCACTAAAGTATTGTTTCTGTCTGGATGCAGCACTAGAACCTTCATCTAACTTTGAACATATACAATATGTCGGCTGTTTTTTACTAAAACTTTATAAAAGTTGTGGATTCTCTGGTTTTGGAGAGGAAGCTGTTATTGTATTTTTGCATTCTTACTTCGTAATGCTTCAACATCTTCTTTTGAATAATTAGAAACTAAAAATACAATTTCTTCTGTTGAGTATCCCTTATCAATCATTTTTACGACGACTTGCTGTTCAGAATCCGCAGCTTTTTTCCTTTCTGCGTTTACGGAATCCGCAGCTTTTTTTCTCTCAGCTTCAACTGCCTGTTTTACTGCCCGCTGTTTTTCTTCTTCAAATATCATTGCCACCTGTGTCATCTCGATTGCCCTCCTTATTTTATTGGCTGTTCCCCTGTCAATAATCTTATCAGTAAACGCCAGTATTCCCGCCAACGTAAATACCTGCTGGCCCCTGTCCTGAATCCTTACCGCCATGCTTACCGTTTCGCGGATTCTTTTTTCCTTTTCATCTTTTTTCCGGTAAGACAACGGAAGAATGATAAATTCCATCAGTTCTTCATCCGTTAACATCTCATTTCTTTCTATCTTCCCCCTCAGACGCTCCATAATGCCGGCAGAATCCAGTTCAGAAAGAAACGCTGTCTCTGTATGCAATTTTACTGCACCGATATTGTATTCACTAGACACCTGCCTCCTGCTGATATCACCCGTATAAATAACAACCATCCGTAGCACCGGGCAGTCTCTTTTTTCTTTCTGATACCTGTTTGCCACTCCTGTCAGATAGTTTAGGTATTTTACCTTGTCTTTCTCATCATAATCACTTTCATAATCTAATATAGCCACCGTATCATCTTCCAGTTCAAAAAGGTTATCCATCCGCAATTCATTAGCCCTTACCGCCGGGATATTTGTCGGCTTTGCCTCCCTGATTCCCGGAAGATCCAGGCCGTATACGCGGAATGTCTTACCCTTAAAGTTCTCTGCAAGCATCTTGCTTGTGATATCCTTATTCTGATATGCAATTTCCTCATGCCCCATACTTTATCTCTCCCTACAATCAAGAAATAATTATCCTGCTGGCTCCATTATATTTTCTTTCTATTAAAAAATCAATATCAACAGGATGCCCAGGACTCCTTAGCCTTCTGGAACGGATGCAGCCAAAGCGTACCCATCCCCTCTCCCAGCGTCCTTTTCTCACACCCTCCCCCCCACGCAAAAAGGACACATGCATCCCATGCACATGCCCTTTCAAAAAACTAGCAATTATACTCTCAATTAAACTCTATAATTATACTCAAACACAGCCACCCCATAAGCCGGCAGCGGATACGCAAACGAATAATCCCGCCCGTCGCACTCTGCCTTCACCGTCTTATAGCTGACCGGACGCCTCTTTCCAGAGCCACCAAAACGGCTGTCATCACTGTTCAGGATCAGCTTATACGTCCCCTTCGTAGGCGCGCCTACCCGATAGTCCTCTCTTTCCATCGGCGTAAAATTGCAAATAAACAGCAAGTTTTTCTTTCCATTTTTACTCTTGCGCGCAAAACTGAAAATACTTCGTGACGCATCATTCGCATTGATCCATTCAAATCCGTCCCAGGAGTGGTCCAGCTCATACATCGACGGATACTTGCGGTAAATATGCAGCAGTACCTTAAAGAAATCATTCAACTGCCTGTGTTCTTCTTCTGCCATTAAGAACCAGTCAAGCTCGCGCTCCTCGCTCCATTCCCGAAGCTGTGCAAAATCCTGCCCCATAAACAGCAGCTTCTTTCCAGGATGCCCCATAAAAAATGTATACCCAACCATCAGGTTACGGAACTTGTCTTTTCCAAGCCCCGGCATTTTATTGACCATGGAGCATTTCAGGTGCACGACCTCGTCATGCGACAGCACGAGAATATATTTTTCCGCACCATTATAGCTCATTGCAAACGTCATCTTATTATGGCAGCCTTTTCTGAAATAAGGGTCCAGCTTCATATAATCCAGGAAATCATGCATCCAGCCCATATTCCACTTAAAGTTAAAGTTCAGCCCGTCCTCTTCCGCCTTGCCTGTGACATTCGGCCATGCGGTAGACTCTTCTGCGATCATAATTGCACCTGGATTTCTGCCAGTCAGCGATGTATTGATATGCTTGAAAAACTCAATCGCTTCCAGGTTCTTATTTTCGCCGTATTTGTTCGCTACCCACTGCCCGTCATTTTTTCCGTAATCCAGGTACAGCATGGAAGCAACCGCATCCACGCGCAGCCCGTCGACATGATAATTCTCGATCCACATTAAAGCGCTGCCGATCAGGAAATTTTTCACCTCGGACATGCCGTAGTTAAAGATCTTAGTCCCCCAGTCCGGGTGCTCGCCCATCCTTGGATCTGGATATTCATACAAAGGACAGCCGTCAAAATCAGCCAGCCCGTGCGCATCTCTAGGAAAATGCGCCGGTACCCAGTCTAAGATGACTCCGATTTTATTGCGGTGCAGATAATTAATTAAATAAGCAAAATCCTCCGGCGTACCATAACGGGAAGTCGGCGCATAATAGCCGGTTACCTGATAGCCCCAGGAGCCTTCAAACGGATGTTCTGAAATGCCCATCAGCTCGACGTGCGTATAACCCATTTCCTTCACATACTCAGTAAGCGACCTTGCAAACTCACGGTATGTATAGAACCCTTCATCCTCTCTGCCAGGATGCCGTTTCCAGGAGCCTGGGTGAACCTCGTAGATCGCCATCGGCTTTTCATAAGGATCTGTCTTTGCACGCGTATCCATCCATGCCTGATCCGACCATTTTAAATGTGAAACATCAAAAACCACAGATGCACTGCCCGGCCTTAATTCTGCATAAGTCGCATATGGATCTGCTTTATAAAGGCGCGTTCCATCCTGCGTCTCAATCAGATATTTGTACATGTCCCCATTTGTCACGCCAGGTATGAACAGCTCATAAATGCCCATTTCCAGCGGCTCCAAGCGCTTCATTTCATGACGTGTCTCATCCCAGTTGTTGAAGGAGCCAATTACCCATACTCTTTGTGCATGAGGTGCCCATACGTCAAAAACGGTACCCTCCTTCTGATGCATCGTCATCAAATGTGCACCCATTTTCTTATAGATGTCATAATGTGTGCTTTGACCGAATAAATACATATCCAGTTCTGTCATGTTTCTCATTATCATAACCCTCCTGTTACTTGGTACAGCAAATTTTGCTGTTTTATGTGAATCAACTACTTATTCCTCAAAATCCTTCTCTCTTAAAATAACGTAATTGTCGTCGTTTGCCCTGGTTGCTGTCAGGATGCCAAATACTTTCTTTAAAACGCCTTTTTCCGCGTTATCAATCGCTTCATCCACAATCTCTTTTACTTCTGTCAGCGTTGTTACATGGTCCAGCTTCTGGATATTTCCAACCCGCTTGTATAACGCGAGCACTCCCATTTCGTCAATCTCATAATCCAGGTCATTGGCATAAGCCTTTCCAAACGCTACCAGTTCATCTAACGAAAACAACGGTATTGAAATCTTCTCTGTAAACTTCGACGCAAAAGAACTGTCCCGTTCCAATGCCTTTTGGATACCTTCCTGGGTATCCTCCAATATATACAGTGTACCCGTATGGTCTTGTTCCATACATCTGGACAGCTTTACAGCCGTCTCTCTTGAAATCTTTCCTGCGGATTCTATAATCAGGCAGCCGCCGCTTATTTTGTCGAGCAGGACGTCCAGGTCTTTCTGGTTCAATACATTTGCGTCAATTTTCCCTGTCTTGCCGCTCGGACGCTTGATCTCCTTTTGCAGTGCCTTAATAATGTCCATAATCAGCACGGTCTTGCCGCTGCCGCTGATTCCCTCGATAATAATATTCCCCGACAATGCATGTTTATCGTACTGCAAATGCTCTGAAACACCGCTGATCAGATCATAAATCTGCGCTTCCATCCCTGCAATCGGTACAAAATAAGAAAAAATCTGTTTTTGCTCCGGCGTCAGTGTCTTCATTTCACTCATATCCAATCCTTCCGCCTGTCCCATATTCTCATACATACCTGCTGCACGCGCTGCTGCCATAGCTTCTTTTGAAAATTCCTTAGTTGTCTGTGCATCCTTTTTCACATCCATAGCTGATTCTGCCTGAAGCTGTGCCTGAGTAAGAAATCTCGGCCTTGCCGCAAAAACTAAATTTTCCGGCATATTCCCATACTCCGGTGCTGCATTCATCTCCTTATTTTCTAACAAATCCTCTTGCCGGATTTGTGTGCTTTCACCCTCAAACCTATCAAACTGCTCACTTCTATTTTCCGGTATATACTCTTGTTCTATGCCTTCACGACTCTCATACTGTATCGGTATCTCTGTCTGCTGTACCTCTCCTTTGTCTGCTGTTTGAACCTGTGCCTGCTGTCCAGCCTTAGCATATAACATCTTTTCCTGCATCTTCTGCTTTAATTCCTGCACAGTTGCTTCCGACGGCATGTTGTCAATGTAATCCATCTGCTGTGCTTTAGGATAACTATTCTTCCCAGCTATTTCCTGCTGCCTATTCTGCGCAAAATCCATTTCCGGCACTTGTGTCTGCCTATTCTGCGCAAAATCCATTTCTGGCACTTGTGTCTGTCTATTCTGCGTAGTTTCCATCTCTGGAGTTCGTGCATTTTGCACGGCATTCATCTCTGGTATTTCTGTTTGTGCATTTTGCACTGCTTCCATTCCTGATATTTCTGTTTGTACATTTTGTACGGTTTCCATCCCTGGTATTTCTGTCCGCACATTTTGTACGGTATTCATCCCCGGTATTTCTGCTCGTGCATTTTGCGCAGTTTCCATCCCTGGTATTTCTGCTCGTACATTCTGCTTGGCTTCCATCCCCGGTATTTCTGTTCGCGCATTCCGTATTGTATCCATCCCTGGATCTTCTTCTTGCATATTTCTTACTGCATCCATCCCTGGATCTTCAACTTGCATACCATACATTGTGTCCATCCGCGATTCTTCTGCCCAAGTATCCTGCACCCGATTCATCCGCGGTTCTTCTGCCCAAACATCCTGCACCCGATTCATCCGCATTTCTTCTGTCTGCATATTTTGTGCTGCATTCATATTTGGCACTTCTGTCTGCATATTTAGTGCCGCATTTATATTTGGCGCTTCTGTTCGTACGTTACGCACTGTATTCATATCCGGTACTTCTGTCCGTACATTTTGTGCCATATTCATATTCGGTACTTCTGCACGCATCTTTGGCAGCGCACCCATAACTGGTGTTTCCGGCATCTCTGGATTTATCTGCCTCACAGCTTCCATTGCAGAAGCTTCTATAGCAGCATCCTCTCTTGCAGAAGCTTCCATCTGAAATTGCCCGCCAAATTCTTCTGCATTCGTTCTTTGCACCTGCTGCGGCACAGCGTCTGCGCCGGTTTTTCCCATTCGTACTCTCTGTAATAGGTCTATCGCTGAGATTCCCGGCTGTACCGCTTCCTTGTATGCACTCATAACCGGATTGTCAACCTCGACCGAATCTTTTTCTAATGAATTTCCATCCATTTCTATCTTCTCTGCTGCTCCATTCTCTATCCCTTCGATCATTTCCTCAGGCAGACGCGGCAATTCTCTCGTAGGATCTGACACTGTATGTATGACTGGCTCCTGCTCCTGTTGTTCTGCTTGTCTTTCCTCGGCAATTAAACGATCAATCTGATCCTGCAAGATCTGATTCATCCCTGCCACAATCCTGCCCGCCTGCTCCAGATCCTCCTGGATCTGTACCGGCTGCCCATCCTCTATCTCCATTTCCTGTCCTGCCGCTTCTTTTGATGCCGTATTCTGTGTCAGCAGCGGTATAATACTGAGCAGGCGCTGCATCAACTGCTCCGCCTCCTCAAGTGATCGTTCTTTTGATGATTCCTGCTCCTGTTCTTCTGCCTCCTGCAAAGCATCCTGCATCGCCTGTTTGGTTCTCTCCCACTCTGCCTGGATTTCCTCAAACGTCATCTCATTCACTGGTTCCTGCGGCGCTGTATCTGCACCCTGGTACTCCTGCGAAAAAGCGTTCTGATTTTCAAACCCCTGTGGTGCAGCATATCCATCCTGCTGCCTTTGTACCACTCCATGCGGATTCTGCATACCCTGCATCTTTTCGTACTGATTCTGCATACCCTGCATTTCTTCGTACTGATTCTGCATACCCTGCATTTCTTCGTACTGATTCTGCATACCCTGCATCTCTTCGTACTGGCTCTGCATTTCATTCGCTGGTTCCTGCGGCTCACGGATATCTTTTTTGCGATTGATGCCTGCAAGATTAACCATTTTCCTGCCAAGCCCCTGCCGCCGCTGCTTTACCTCCGAGATCTGCTGCATTCCCCTTGCTATCTCTTCCTGTAAGTTCTGCGTATCATAACTGCCTGCATTGATCTCTGTGGGGGCTGTTTCTTTCGATTGAGGCACCTTATTCGGTGTTACCTCTATCACACCTGTCCGCTTTTGGCGGAACATCCGGTATTTTTCTTCCTGCTGCTTTGACAATGGCTGGTAATGCATTTTTAATTCCAATGCTTTTTCCACATAGATACCGTCGCCAAACCACAGGATCAGCTCGTCGCACGCTTCCACACATTTTTCCGGCTGCATGTCCCTGTGATACAGATAGGCAAGCTCATACGCCCACTCTTCAGAATATTCCTGTTCCTTTAATTCTTCGAGTATCCTGATCTGCTCTTTATAAGGAAGCCCTTGTGCAGCCGTCATCTTATACTTTAACACAAACTTCAAGTTGTCGTGCGGTGCAATGTCTACAAATTCGTCGTAATACTCCTGCGCTTCATCAAACCTCTGCGTCTTGATCGCAATTTCCGCCAGGCGGTATATGATATTTCGCCCAATTGGAGATTTATCATATGCCATCAGCAGAATTTCCTTGCTTTCATCGTAACGCCCGACTTGTTCAAACACTTCTCCGGCAAGCACCAGCGCATTCAGATTGCGGATTTTCCTCCAGCTGATCGTCTCCGCAATCTCCGCTGCCGCGTGATAATTGCGCGCGCTTACCAGTGCCCTCATCTCATCTATTTTCAGCTTAAACTCATATTTATCCACGCCTGCCACCATCTATCTATCAAAGGATTATAATTCACCTTCGTTTCTGTCAAATATTGTATAATAATCCAATGTTAGTTTACCATAGGTAACCGCTCATGTCAAAAAACTTTCCTCTTTTTCTTCCAATTCCTGCTTCTCATCTGCGTACCTCCCATACCAGAGGCGCCTGGCACCAGGTTCTACGCCTGTTGCATCTATATAAGCCGCTGTCTCCACCGGAAGCTTCTTTTTTTCCAAAAAGAAATGAATCGTCTTTTGAATAATATAATAAATAACCGCAAATACCGGACAGCCAAGCAGCATCCCCATTACGCCAAACAGCCCGCTTCCGACTAAAATAGCAAACATAACCCAAAAGGACGACAGCCCGGTCGAATCTCCTAAAATCTTCGGCCCGATAATATTGCCGTCGATCTGCTGCAAAATCACGACAAAGATCACAAAATAGACTGCATACAGCGGATCTACTAACAGGATCAAAAACGCGCTTGGTATCGCTCCGATAAACGGCCCAAAAAAAGGAATGATATTGGTCACGCCGACAATGACACTGACAAGCAGCGTATACGGCATTTTAATAATACATAATACAATATAACAAAGAATGCCGATAATCAGAGAATCCAGCAGCTTGCCTTTGATAAAGCCGCCAAAAATCTCATTTGTCGTATGAAAGACCTGGATCACCTGGTTTGCGGCGCGTGCCGGAAGCAGTGCAAAAATAATCTTTTTTCCCTGCCCTTCAAAATTTTCCTTTTCGCACATTACATAAATCGATACAATCAGCCCGATCACGATATTTTTAAACGCATTCAGTACGTTAATCAGCCCGCTTGTTACCGTAGCTACGTAGTCCTTTGTCTGCGGAAGCAGGGAATTTTTCAGCCAGTCCTCCATCCAGTCAGCCGCTGTTACCAGATATTCCTCCAGCATCGCCGTAATCTTATGGTTGCCGTATTCCCAATCGTTCAGATGAACAATAAAGGAATTGATCTGCGCCGGCATCGTATCCACCAGGTTGGAAATATTCGCCGATACTTCCGGTATCACCATAGACAGCAGCATTGCAATAATCAATATAAACACAAGCACGGCAAGGATGCTGGAAACCGTCCGTATCAGCCTTTGGAACCTTCTTTTTACTTCCCTTGCGTCTGCTGCTTTTAACAGCAGGCGCTCAAAAAACATCATAATCGGATTAATCAGATATCCAATCGCAAGCCCATATAAAATAGGCTGCGCAATGCCAACCATCATGCTTGACATTGCTTTGATATCCTGAAACCGGAATAAAACACAAACAACCAGGATACAGCAGCAGAATACGATAAAAAACGTAAGCCCCATCGCCAGATAAGGGCGTATATTCCAGTCAGAGCCGGATTTTAACTGCTGCCGTATCGTCTGCTTTTTCTCATCTTTCTCCATAAAAAACACCACTTTTTGTCAATCTCGGATGCTATTGCCTTCTGTTAAAATTAATCAGGCAGCCCTTTAAAATAATCTCGCGTTCATCGTCTGTCAGTTCTCCAATCGACAGGTTAAACTCCCTCAGGCCGCCGTCCTTTACCGCATATGCCGTAATGTCAGAAGCCTTTTCCTCGATCGCTTTGCGGATATCCGGCAAAAACAGATAATCGCCGTTTGCAAACGGAAGCTCCCCTTCTGGAATCAGAAGCGGCAGCATTCCCCAGTTGATCAGGTTGGAACGGTATCTCTTCGTCGCATATTCGTGTGCAATATTTGCCCAGCCGCCTAATACCTTTTGGCAGGAAGCCGCCTGCTCACGCGCAGAACCGTCGCCAGGCTTCACTGCAAAAATCGTGCTTCCAATCCCGGTATTCTGCTCGTTTGCATTCGGGAATTTCTGCAAAATCACGTCTACAGCATCCTTTAACTCCGGCAGCACCTCGTACGGATGCCCGCCTTCTTCTCTTACTTTTTCTGCCTTCTGCACTTCTTTTGCCCGCCCTACATATGCCGGGTCTTTTCTGGACAATGTAAATTCGGCAAGCCCAAGCGGATTTGACCGATAAGAAGAAGTCTCTCCCGAAGGGATCAGCTCGTCGGTTGTCGTAACTGGATCGTGAATCTCCGATACAACCTTTAGGATCAGATGATCCGTCAGCGCCGCCATCTTCGGCCAGTCCTTGATATTAGGGCCCATCTTTACTTCTACCGAAGTGTCTGCATGTCCATGGCTGTCAAAGACACGGTTTTGATAAATCGTCTGGTCAAAGAAATATTTTGGCTTTGTAAAATCCGCGTCCACATCCGTCGCCGCTGTCAGATACCCCTGGTTTGCCGCTGTCGCCGCAATCGAACGCGCATCCATCAGCGCTACGGACGCAATCTGCCCGCTCTGTACCTTGGAGCCTTCCCGGTTCGGGAAATTACGCGTCGAATGGCGGATCGAAAATCCATTATTTGCAGGCGTATCCCCGGCACCAAAGCAAGGGCCGCAAAATGCTGTTTTCATAACACCGCCCGCAGCCATAATCTTAGCCGCGGCACCGTTGCGCACAAGCTCCATATAGACAGGCATACTTGCCGGATAGACACTGAGCGTAAACTCATCCGCGCCAATGCTTGCTCCCTGCAAAATATCCGCCGCATCACAGATATTCTCAAATCCGCCGCCTGCGCAGCCCGCGATAATCCCCTGATCCACATACAGCCTGCCGTCACGCACCTTTTCCTGCAAATTCAGGCTGACAGCGCCGTTAAAGCTGACCTGTGCCTTCTTTTCGCAGTCAGCAAGAATATCCATCAGGTTACTGTTTAACTCCTCAATCGTATAAGCATTGCTCGGATGGAACGGCATCGCGATCATCGGTTTTACGGTACTTAAATCCAGCTCGATCATACCATCATAGTAAGCCACATTCCCTGGTTTTAACTCCGCGTAATCTTCACTGCGCCCATGAATCTCATAGAACTCCTTCACCTGTTCATCCGTCTGCCAGATCGATGACAGGCAGGTTGTTTCTGTCGTCATAACATCCACGCCAATCCTGAAATCTACGCTTAGATTCGCTACGCCAGGCCCGACAAACTCCATCACTTTATTTTTCACATATCCGTTTGCAAACACTTCTTTGATTATCGCAATCGCAATATCCTGCGGCCCAACGCCCTTTTCTGGCCTGCCTGTCAGATAAACGCCGACAACCTCCGGCATATTGATATCGTACGTCTGGCTTAAGAGCTGTTTTACCAGCTCCGGCCCGCCTTCGCCCATCGCCATCGTGCCTAACGCACCATAACGCGTATGGGAATCGGACCCAAGGATCATCTTTCCTCCGCCAGCAAGCATTTCTCTGGCAAACTGATGGATAACTGCCTGATGAGGCGGCACATAAATTCCGCCATAGCGCTTTGCACACGACAGCCCAAACATATGGTCGTCCTCATTAATCGTACCGCCTACCGCGCATAAGCTGTTATGGCAGTTTGTCAGCACATACGGAATCGGAAACTTCTCCAGCCCCGACGCCCGCGCCGTCTGTATAATACCCACAAATGTAATATCATGGGAAGTCAGCTTGTCAAACTTAATCTGCAACTTTTCCATATTGCCGGAAGTATTATGCTGCTGCAAAATATGATAAGCAATCGTCTGTGTCTTTGCCTGCTCCGGCGTTATTTGGGCGCCCGTCTTTGCTTTTAACGCGGCAGGTGCATCTGCGGTGTTCTCAACCAGCTCTGCACCATTTACCAGATACACGCCTTTGTCGTATCGTTTCATTTTAATTCCTCCTTGCACTGTTTCTATATAAAATACTAAAATGAACTGTCTGTCATCCTGTTCTTTCTATAATAATGTTTTCTTTTTTCCCATTAATTTATCCAGCAGCGACACTTTTTCACGATGCGGTTTTACACTTTCTTCTTCACTGCTTTTTTGCTTAAAAATCTCTGTCTCGTCTAAAACCATGCTGTCTGTATTCTGCTCCGCCGCCGGCTGTTCCGATTGATCCTCCTTCGCCTCTGCGATTTCCTGTGCGGTATAACCGCCCTGTGCCTGTGCAATTTCCTGTGCAGTATAGCTGCCCTGCGCCTGTGCGATTTCCTGCGCGGTATAGCCTTCCTTTGCTTCGGCGTCGTCTGTTCTATCTTCTGTACTGTTCTTTTCCTGATGCTGTGCCATTTGGTTTTCCGCAGGCTCTATCGTCGTTTCTGCCGCCGTATCGTTTCCTTTCGCATCACTTTTACTTACAGCCTGATCTAATGCCTCACTTTTTTTCTCTTCCGTCTCAGTTTCCTGGGACTTCCTTCCAAAAAGTTTTTTCAGATGCTGCCCAGCCTCGTTCTCAGCCTGCTTTTCCGCCTTTTTCTCGGCTTCCTTTTTCTGCTCCTTTTCCCTGCGCCCGTTTTTTTCTATATTCTTATCTTCCGCAAAAATCTGCTGAATATCCTCTGCTGCCTTCTTTAATGTAGATTCAATGACGCCTTCATCCTCTAACGGCTGCATCATCTCCTCTTCGGGCTGCTTTTCTTCCTCTTTTTCAAATGGGATGCCCGCTTTTCTGAAATACTCTTCGTTAATCTTAATCTCCGGCTTGATAACGTTATGCTTTTCCCCAAAGGTTTCCAGCGTCTTTCTGCCCTTTTTCTCTGCGCGCTCCCGCTCGATTTCCCGGTTGCGCTCTTCAATCAGCCTCAAATATTTTTCCGTATCCGCCAAAAGCTGTAGCTGGCTCTTTAGCTCAAGCTGGTTTTCCCGAATCGTCTCCTGCTGCTGCTTGATATTCCTGCAAAATTCCCGGTACATCCTATCAACCGTCGCATCCGCCTCGTCAACCATCACATTCAGATGGTTCAGCGCTTCCTCCGTATACAAAACAGACGCCGCATAGATATCCTCCGCCTGGCGGCTTGCATCCCAGATAATCTTGTCGCCTTCCTTTTTTTTCTCACGCAGCGCCCGGTCCCTGCTTTGCTGCGTCAGCTCATACTCATCCATAATCTCATAGATGCTTGCGTTCAGACGGTCGATTAAATTAAAAATATCCTGTTTGCTGACGATAATACGGTCAGTATCATACACTTCACTCTTGGAAATCATGACATGTATATCTCTTAACACATTTTCGAGTCTAGCCTGTGAGCTCATTCCTTCGCTCCTTTCCGTTCTACTCCAGATAACGGATCAAATCCTGCTCCGCTTCTACCAGTCCAAGAAAAATCGGGCTTTCACCTGCCTCTTCCAGATATTCAGCCGCTTTATCGGCAGCATCCTCCGCCACGATCATTAACATCCCGATCCCCATATTAAATGTCTGGCGCATCTGCTGGATATCAATATTTCCATCTCTGTGCAGCATCTGATACAAAGGCGGTATCGTATCTGTCCTGCGCTTGACAACCGCGCCGCACTGGTCACGAAGCAGCAGGCGCAGCGCCCGGTCAAGTCCCCCGTGCGCAACCTGCACACAGGACTTGACTTCAATCCCTTCTTCCAGCAAATGCTCCATACAGGCACGGTACATTTTCGTCGGACGCAAAAGCTGTTCTCCAAGCGTGCTGCCCAGCATATCATAATAGACCTCCATCGTCCCCTTTGTGAGAAACAACTGCTTTTTCGCCAGCACATACCCATTGTTATGTAGCCCATCCGACGGCAGCCCAATAATCACATCTCCGCCGGAAAGCCTGGCGTTTCCGATCTTTTTCTTCTGATCCAAAATACCGACAATAAAGCCCGAAAGCTCATACTGGTCAATCGCATATTTATCCGGCAGCTCTACAATCTCACAGCCCGCAAACCTGATATCCGCCTCTTCACAGCCCTGCGTAATCCCATCCTCGATAATCCTGACTTTATCTGCTCTGGGCCTAACGCAGGAAATATTTGCATAAAAAAACAACGGTTCAGCCCCCAACGCTGCCATATCATTTACACACGCAGCCACACAGTCATATCCTATTTTGTCCATTTTATCCATTTCCGATGCAATAAATAATTTCCCGCTCACACCGTTTGTCTTAGATACCAATGTCGGCTGGCTCATCGTACGGAACCGGTCGAGTACGATCTCATTTTCCAGCTTCTTCAAACCAAATTTTTCCCTCAACTTCCTGCCCTGCCTTTTTCTTCTTTCCTTACAGTCTCGCAATCCGCTTTCCTGCTACTGAAACCTCACTCGTATTTTACAAGCTTTTGTATTTGATTCAAATGCCTGGGCAGATGGCTCCTGCTTAACCAATATCTACCAATTCATACTGGTCATTCCCAAGCCCGATTTTAACCGCATGTTCAATACAGGACTTCCATTCTGTATCAGGATGTGTCATATAAAAATGGTCATGCCCTTGCCCATGATGCGCGTCTTCTTTCAGGTGGTCGCTTAACACACTGCCATCGATTGCAGGCATCCGGTTCACCGCGTCCGCACATGCCACATCCAATGCAACCGGATCAAACGAAGCAAACATCCCCACATCAGGAATAATCGGGATATCATTCTCCGAATGGCAGTCGCAGTTTGGAGACACATCACAAATGAGCGAAACATGGAAATTCGGACGCCCCTTGCACACAGCAAGGCTGTATTCCGCCATCTTGCAGTTTAAGCTCTTAACCGAGGATGACGAGCTAGGCTTTATTACATCCTTCGGACAAACCGCAAGGCACCTGCCGCAACCCGCGCAGCGCTCATGGTCAATATGCGCCTTGCCATTTTCAATCACCGGCGCTCCATGCGCACAGATCCTCTGGCAGCTCCCGCACCCGATACACCCTTCTACATCCTGCACGTACGGCTTGCCGTCATTATGCATCTCCATCTTTCCAGCCCGCGAACCGCAGCCCATACCAATATTTTTCATTGCCCCGCCAAAACCAGCCATCTCATGGCCCTTAAAATGCGTCAGCGTCAAAAAAATATCCGCATCCATAATTGCCGACCCAATCCTTGCCTCCTTCACATATTCCCCATGGATCGGCACCAATGTCTCATCCGTCCCTTTCAGCCCGTCACCAATCAATACATGGCAGCCCGTAGCATACGGCGTAAACCCATTCAGATACGCCGTCTCTATATGGTCCAGCGCATTTTTCCTGCTTCCCACATACAGCGTATTACAATCCGTCAAAAACGGCCTGCCGCCGCACTCCTTGACCAAATCCGCCATCACCTTCGCATAATTCGGACGCAAAAACGCCAGATTCCCATATTCGCCAAAATGAATCTTAATCGCCGCATACTTGCCCGCAAAATCAATCTCCTTCATCCCCGCAGTCACCATCAGCCTGCGAAGCTTTTGCAGCAAATTCTCATGCTCGCTTGTCTTAAACGATGTATAATATACTTTTGATTTCTCCATATTTTCTCCTTTATCAATTGTGTCAATTACACTTGTCTTGTGAAAAAATTCTGATCATCTCATCTTACCACTTACTATAACGATTTATTCTAACATACTTTTCCAGTTTGCAAAACCACTTCGGCGGAGAAATATTATAAATCTTTTGTAAATTTGCTTTTTTCTACACAATCTGCATAAACCGCTTAAAATGAAAACCCCCAGAGCTGTCCGCCCTGAGGGTTTTCTGTTTGCCGCCATGTAATGTATAGACATGGATGAATCTTTATCTAGTCCACTATTATAGTAGCATATGTGATGGATGATTGCAACCTATTTTTTTAATTTTATCGAAATTTTTGCAGTTCCTCTGCCGCTGCAAGCCCGGCCTGCGTTAAATCCGCCACACGCAATGTGAGTTTGTCACAGCTTCTTCTTATCTTCCAGTTGTGCTTTCAGTTGCTTTATCAGAAGATCTTTTTCCTGATTTTTTGATTTTAAGGTGTCAATTTCTAAATTCAGATTCTGTACTTCCGAATTTAATTTTTCATTTTCCTCTACCGCATTTTGCCTTTCTAATAGCAGCTCCTCCATCCTGCGGTTAATCGAATTATGCAGACGATAGTAATCAGCCCGCGCTTCACACTGCCTGCGCACCAGCTCATCGGCATTTAATGTATACAGCGTTTCCGATGCTTCTAACAGGTTTTCATCTTGTTTTGCTATCATTCTGATCTCCTCCCATGTCACCGCCTTAAACAGCCTTGCCCAATTCTCCAGCCCGCTCGCCTGGTCCTCTTCTGTTGCAAGCCCGATCTGCTTTAAGTCTACCACACGCAATGTAAGCTTGTCACTATAAATATGGTAGTTTTTTTCATTCATAAGCTTATACGAGGCATAAAATTCCGGGAACTCTGGAAATGGAGTGAAGTCTAAAAAACTAATATGTATCACAGGCTTGGCGACGCTATATTCCTCGCCTTTTTGAAGCTGGTCGAATGTACGGCATAAGTAGCTTAAAGAACGTTCTTCCCAGTTATAGAGATTTTCCACCTGCATCTCAAGGTTTATCAGCGTATTGTCATTTAATAATACGTTAATGTCTAGTATAAATGTTTTATCGTCAACCGCTTCTCCAAGGATGATTGGATTTATGATCTGAATAGAACGGACTTCCCGTTGCCGCAGGCGCAACAGGGAACAGACCAGGCTTTTCAGCACTTTCTGGTTCTTTTGCAGCGCCGCATGGAACAAATAGTCGTTTGTCATCTGGTAATCAATCTTGCCCGTTGCTTTTTGAAATTCTTTGCCGGCTGTTTGGTATACAGCCGATGTTTGTGTTATTGCCATAGGCAAATCTCCTTTCGTTAATCAATATAATAATATTTTACATCTCCTTATGTAGGATAATTTAGGGAATCAAAATTCTGCAATAGCAACAAACCTTCCTGATTGAATATTTGTTGAAACATCAGATTCTACGATATAGAAGAAAAAGATTATCTCGATTATAAAACTAGTTATTTACACTAGTTTAGTATATCATATAAGAGATACAATTGTAAATTATTAAAAACGACAAAAAACAATGCAAAATAAAAAACTTTTTTTCACAAACTGCTTGATTTTATTTGAAAATGTGGTATGATAAAGAAGTGGATAGGCGTTTTCAATGCAATATCGAAAACAGAATGCTGGCTTGAATCTGTTCTTGCCGGGCTTGGTTCGGCTGGCGCCTGGTCATATCTATCCCGAATAATGACCAGGTTTCCACAGTAAATATTCTATTTTATATAATTGACTATTTTTTATTATATTCTTACTAAAGTTCCTTATACTGTTAGTTTTTTTCTTTTGTTTCTCAAAAGTAAATATACAGATACTATATATAATAGAATTGATTCATTTTAGTAATTTATTTTATACTTTCTCATAATTCTATCACTTTTCCTTAATTCCAGCAATAGTTTTGAAATCTAACAATATACCGAAGGATACGGGATTGACGAATCTTCAGGTTACCTCTTAGTTATTAAGAAGAAATTAAAACTTTTCTTGTAAGTATGAAAGTGAATTGTTGGATGTAAAATTTTTACTTGGGTCTTTCATTTTCAAATTTGGAAACTATTGGGGTATATCTGCGTTTGAGACAAGTGAGATGGCGAGATGTAAGCAGAAAAATAATAAGTCTACCTTAATCCTCGATGGATCAGGTAGACTTATAGGTACAGAGGAAGTTAATCAATATTACATTATGAGATATACTAATAAATGTTTCTTCCCTCACTATCTATATTGTATCATAGTTTAAGACGGATTTCAAGAGCCTTTTTACATTTTTTAAATTACTCTCCTGTATAATCTTAGTGAGTGAAAGAAGTGATACGTATTTCAATATGAGACGACTTAAAAGTATTTTGCCAATACCATGCGAACTGTAATAATGTTGCGGCGCACTAATTATTATTTGTAACTAATACAAAGTAAAACATACACACTCAAGTCTCCATATACGCAGAATTCCACCTTTATTGATGCACCTCTTTAACGTCCTTTATCATCAAATTAGAAACAACTCTTTTTCTTGATAATTACCTACAACATAAAAATAACACAGACTGCTATATAGCAATATCTGTGTTATTTTTCTACATTAACTTTATCTTTCTATTAAAATAAAGTTAATTCTTCAAATATACTATTTCCAACCTGCTTGACAATTTTGCATAGGAATCTCTACTCCTTTATTATCAGCCGGTGCATTCAATACTGGTAATGTAGCACTAGCTTCGGATACAGCCCCTGCAGAGTTATTACCATCAGCTGCTACTCTAAACTGGATTGTAAGAGTCGCTGCTTCATTCCACGCCATGCCTTGTAATGAAATAGAACCATTTACTATATCATAATAATAAACATCTTTATCATTACCTGTAGTAGAAATTGGTTTTTCCCATTTAGTCATGCTCTTCCAACTACCATAATTACTATAATCACCACTCTTAATTATTGCTCTATACTCAAGAGATCCCGGTGAAACCGGACGGATCTGAGACACTGAAAAAATAAGCGAACCGCCGGAAGCCGTTTCAGAATCAGCTAACCCAACTGCAGAACCGCTAACTGTTATATTAAATGCGCCACCTGTTACAATTGTATTAGCTGTCATCGGCTTAACAGTACCTGATCCAGTACCACTTCCCGTACCCGGTGTCCATGTACCAGTACCCGTATTTGATGCTGCTGAGCTTACATTCTGTCCCTTAGCGCCTACTGCTATATTCATAGTAGTATTGTTGTTTCTTGTTACTTGAATAGGTTTTGTTGTGCCGTTTGTTACAGTTACAGAAATACCTGTTACTTCAATCTTAACTGTACTGTCTTCAGCACCTGCTAAGAATGTTGTTGCGATCTTAGCTGCTGTAGAAACCGCTGCCTTAATTGCTGTAGATAATGTAGCGTCTGTTGCTGATGCTGTGAAGGAAATATTAATTGCCGGAGCATTAGCTGCCAACTTACCTGTAATTGTTAAATCAATCTTCGCAGATACTGTAATTGCAGCGATTGTACCTTCCTGAACATCAATAGCTACTTTTGCACTTGCTGTAGGAATTGCGATATTTCTTACAGAAGCACCTTTGCCTACTACAAGTCTGCCGTTAGCAGCTTTCCATGTAAATGCGTTGCCTGTACCTTTTTCTGTCCATGTGCTGGACTTGATATTTTCAACTGTGATGCTCTTGAATGTAGCACTGTTTTCGATTTCAGACTGTGGAGCATCTACAATCAGGTCAACATTGTTATATGTTCCTGTAGGAATTGTAAAGTTTACAGCGCCTGCTGGCTTAATTGTAATCTTTGTGATGCCGGTCTTAGCTAATGCATCTGTCAATTCCTGCTGCGTAGTTACGGTTGCGTCTGTCTGAGTTGTTGTGCCAGGATCTACCGGTGTAGGGGTAGTCGTAACAACTTTTGCTCTACATCTAAGAGTCTTGGTGTTGTTTTTCTTTCTCTTAGTTGTAGCAAGTTTTACTCTGATTGTTGCTCGACCTTCTGACTTACCTTTGAGCATTACAGAGCTGGTTGTTTTGCCGTAAACCGTACAGATGGTTTTGTCGGTTGTTTCAACCTTTTTGATTTTCCAGTTAATTGTGTTGTTTTTCAGCGTCATTTTATATTTCTGTCCTACTTTTAATGTTTTAAAAGTAGTTTTCAAAGAAACATAAGGCGCTGCTGCGGATGCAGTCACTGGATTGGCTGCCGGTATTAATGAGCAAGCCATAGCGATCGACAACGAAACCGCAAATACCTTTTTAATGAGATTTTTCTTCATCATCATCCTCCTCACATTTTTTACCCAAATTGGGCATTTTTTATCGTTGCGTTATCATTATACTCCCTTTTCAAATTTATTACAACATCTTTTTTTATTTTTTACAAGATTTTCTGCATAAAATCCAATACATGAATCCTGTCATTGTACTTTGTATGTGCTGCCTTGGAATGCAACACAGATACAATAGTAAAGATGTGTGGCAATAAAAACGGGAAGCAGAGAGACAACACACCCTCTTACTTTGCGGCATAATGATAACCTATAATATTATTACGTATACACTTTAATACAATCCGGGGTCTTTCTAAAATCTTCCAAAAGAAAGTAAGGGAAAATCTTTGTATGTGTTTAGAAGGTTTGGGGTAGGACGCTGGAGGAAGGGGAGCGGAGCTGGCTTCCTGTTCCGATTCCAAAATGTAAGGAGCCCTAAGCATCCTGCGGTTACGCTGTGGCACCGTCCGGGCGCGGCACCTAGTTCGCCCTGGCGTTCCGCCAGCAGCTAAAGGTGCCGCTTGGCTTCGCCCCTACGTTATCGAGCAGGATACCAAGGGCTCCTAACATTTTTCCAACGTCACAGGAAGCCAGCTCCGCTCCCCTTCCTCCGGCTGGTAATCGCAAGCTCTAAATAATTGATTCCTTAAAGCCAGCGTTTCATCTAACTGCAAATAGAGTGTGATGCAATCTGCTTTGATTAGCTCATTAAGAGAACCCGAGAACCTGCCAAAAATACCATTTATGTACTATCACGCCGTTATTTTTTTGTAGAATTTGCGAAAGTCAGCCGGGAGAGGGGATTGGCACGCCCTGGCTGCGGCTTTGGAAGAAGGTTTAGA
>CAMUPC010000036.1 GCA_947090545.1 uncultured Eubacterium sp.
CGAACTAGGTGCCGCGCCCGGACGGTGCCATAGCGTAAACGCAGGATGCTTAGCGATTCTTAACCTTCTGGAACGGACGCAGCCAGGGCGTGCCCATCCCCTCTCCCGGCGTCCCTCCACCCGCCCACGTAAAACATACACAAAAAAACAAAAAAAATACAAGGTGATTCATATGCAAAAACCAGAAAAGCCCCACCAAAGCTTCCAAAACGAACAACAGCTCCTGCAAAGCTGCATCAGCAAACTAAACGAAAACAAACGCGGAGAAACCGGCGGAAACGTCGCACTATCTCCAACCGTGATCGTATTTCTAGGAAAGAAAAGCAGACGCAGCACAAAGTACATCAAAACAACACTGGACGATAACTGGAACAACGCCCGCTTTCTGCAATACGTAAACATCATAAAAACAGCCGACGGCTGGGAATGCTTCCAGCTTGCCGAAGCACAGCCCACCCAAACACAGCCCGCAGAATCAGAAGCCCCAGACGGTTTTTTCTGGAATCCCGCAGGCGCAGAGTGGCACGCGGCACGCGACCGTGCGATCGTGCAGATGCTGGAAGCAGAGGAAAAGATCTTTGCCGACCGCACAGTCATTAAAATGGAATATTTTTTGGATGCGACAGAGCCGGACAGTATTTCTTATTTTGAGCAGATTGACGGAATGGAAAACGGGTTGCAGGCGGATGAGCGCAAGACGTTGTATCTGATGCTTGACCAGCGCCCGGGGGAGTGTTTTGCGGAAGCGTCGGATAAGCTGCTGCGGTATCTGGTGGAGCGTTTGTCCGGGCAGGAGCGTATGGCGTGGACGGTCTATCTGCTCAGCAATTATTTGCAGTCCGGGCAGATGCTTGGCGATAAAAAGGCATGGCTGAATTACCGTCTGGCGGCGGACCTAATGCTGCTTGGCGGCAACCGCAGGGAAGCGGAGGGTGCCGTGACGAAGCTGTTTCATGGGTTTAAGACGGTTTCTTATGCGCTGGTGACAAAGCCGGTGGATGAGATCGCGGCGGTTTGCCTGCGGACACTGCTGCATCAAATGTATGAAACCGAGCGCAGGCGCCTGTACCGGGAGCTGTCTGCCAGTGAGATGGCAAAGAGGTTGCAGATGGACAGGCAGCAGGGAGTAGCGTTTTTGGAAGAACTGTTTCGGACAAGGCTTTTGGCGGGGTTTCCGAAAGAAGAGGATTGGCGGTATCTGCCGTTTCGTTCCGTGCAGGATTGCAGGAAGTTTTTAAAGGATGGGAAAATGGATCTGGAAGCGGCGGATGAGATGACATGCGGTGCGGCGTCGGCGTTTTTAGACAGTGCCTATCTTGCTCCGGTCAGGGCATTTTTGGCGGATGAGAGGGAGGCCGCGCAGTGCCTTTATCAGATGGAACGGCTGTTTGATACGCAGTTTTCGTATTTTGAGCTGCTGTATGCCAGGGATCATGAGGATGGGCTGGACAGCAGAATATTGCCTGAATATCAGTTTGCGGGCTTTGGGCAAAAGGACAGTCCGTGCCGCAGGCTGCATGTGCTTGGCGTGTATCAGAGCAAGCGGCTGTTTTATGAAAAGATGAAGCAGATGATGGCGGAAGTGTTTGCCCGAAAGCTGCAACAGGCGCAGGAGTTCAGAGAAATGTATCAGGCGTGCGCCAAGAAAATCCAAAAGGAGTGCATGGTAACCGGCGACGAGTCGAGGTCTGTCGAGGCATATTACGGAAAGCTTACAGAGGGCTTTGCAGAGCGCCAGCAGAAGGAGGATCTTGGCGAGCCTGCGTTTCCAGATGTTTTTCGTGTCGGAAATCAAAAAGAAGAGCTGCTTGGCGCGGTATGGGACGTGTTTTTGAAGCTGGCGCAGGAAAGCGTATTTGACTGTGATTTTGAGCAGGAAGTCGACGCGCGGATGGACGGGATGGATGAAAAGCAGCGCCATGCGTTTGTGGCGGAGGAGCTGCGCAAAAAGCTGGAAGGAAGCAGGCGGCTTAGAAACAGTATAGAGCTGCCGATGGCGGAAGCGGGCTGTTATTATCTGGTAAACGCGAGCGCGGATTATGCGAAAACGCTGGAACGGGCGGACAGCCGGGAGTATGTGCTGTTTGACTTAAGCAGGACGGACTGTATTGAGCAGCTAAAGATCTACGATATCCAAAAGCCGGAGCAGCTTCACCTTGTGCTGCACTATAAAAGCACCGGCGAGTTGGGGCAATCGTGCAGTGAACATGCAGAAAGGCGATGAACGATGGTGATAGAGAGCAGGCAGCAGGACTATGAGATTCGGGAGCTTTCTTACAGCAGAGAGGCGGGAGTGATCCGGCTGCGCTGGCGGTATAAAAAGGCGACGGATTTTTTGGTGTTTGTCTATGACAGCAGGCAGGAGCCAGGATTTTCTTTCGGGGCGGCGGCAGCGCAGCTTGCTGCTTTTTGTGCGGCGGACGGAGAGGATACGGCTGTGATGGAAGGTGCAAAAAAAGTATGGGCGCCGAAGGAGGCGGCATGGAAGCTTGTGCACAGGACGAAGGAGGAATTTGTGCGTGACGGCAGAAGCCTGGCGATTCCTGTGAGCGAGCTTTCCAGGCAGGTGCCTTATGGGATCAGTGTATTTGCCTGCCAGATGGATCAGCAGAAAAAAGAGCTTCATATGTATCCGTCGTCAGAACAGGAGAATACATGTTTTGTTCCGGTCAGGGTAAGGGCACAGATCCGTTACCGGAAGCGGCTGTTTTCCAGAGAAAAGTATGCCATGCTGTATTTGCCGCGGATTGCGGATTACCAGGACGGTGCTTTGCGTTACCGTGTGGACGGCGCGGCGTTTGACGTGCCCCTGCCGCAGGCGTGCCTTTGCCGGGAGATGGTGCTTACGCTGCCCAAGCGGGCGAAGGTCAGCCTGCGCGTGCGGGAAGCGGACAAAAAGTATCTTGCGGTGCAGCTTGCAGAAAAATAGAAAGGATGGTTCCACCATGGAGTTAAAGCAGATGGCAGACTGTAAATGCCCGTTTTGCTTTCAGAGATTTAGCCCGCAGAAGGCGGCGTTTAAGGCGATGACCGTATTTACCGAGCAGGATTTTTCGGCGGGCGGGTACGAGGAAGCGGAGCTGGAGCTGAAAAAAAGATATGCGTTAGAGACGGATCTTGTCTATGAGCAGTTCTGGAACCGGTATCCCGGGAGCGAGCCGCAGAATGAGTTTCGGGATTATCCGGTCATTGACAACTTAAGCGACGCATATGTAAGCGGCAGGTATGAAGCGGATACGAGCGGATTTATCAACCGGGCGGTCGATGAGTTCGGAGCGGCGACCAAGGTACGCATCTGCCCGTACTGCCACAATGTCCTGCCGTTTGAGTTTGGCAAATATCCGGTGAAATATATTTCTGTGGCGGGCATTACAAGCTCGGGAAAGACGGTGTATCTGTCACAGCTTCTGCGCCGGATTGAGACGTTTTTTGTAAAGGCGGGGCTGACGGTCGTCGGCACGTATGACGAGGCGGAGCGGTTTTTGGAACATTACAGGATCTTAAAGGACGTGCCGCTGCCGAGGGGCAATGCGGCGGACGGGCTGATGCCGCCGCTGGCGCTGAATGTAAAATGCAATCAGACGCAGCAGGTGTATACGCTGGTATTTTATGATATTGCGGGTGAGAATTGTGTAAAACCGGAACAGATGGAAAAATACGGGCCGTTTATCCAAAATTCTGACGGGATTCTGCTAATGATCGACCCGGAGCAGTTTCTGGGCAGCCAGGCGCGCGACGGCGTGCCGGAGAGAGAAGCGCACAGCCCGGATAAAGTCATTGCGGCGATGTGGAACGCCTTTGTAACGTCTGACAATACCGAGGGCAAAAGCCGGATTCCGCTGGCAGTTACGCTGTCAAAGAGCGATACGCAGACACAGGTGCTGGATTATCCGTCGGCGCTGTTTGCCAATATCAATTATCAGGAATATGCAGGCAGTGAGATCCCGCAGAAGGAATTTGCCGCTACCGACATGGAGGTACGGCGGCTTTTGACGGGGCTGAGCCGGACGAAAACGGAGATCTTGTGCAATAAGTTAAACGAATGCTTTCCGGTGCATTCCTTTTTTGCGGTTTCTGCACTGAATGCGGCGCCAAAGGAGCAGACCGGGGCAAATTTTGAAAATTACTATCTGCTGGACGAGGACCCGGAAACGATTCGTGTGGAAGAGCCGGTCTTTTGGATCTTGTATAAGCTGGGCGTCTTGCAGGTAAAGGAAGCGGAGCAAAAAAAGAAGCGTGCGGGGCTGCTGCGGAGGCTTTTTCAGTAAAAAATCCGCGATTGCCGGTTTCTGTAAGGAGGATGCAAAACTATGAATTTATATCAGGCTGGTTATTACAGGCTGGGCGGGAGCGGCAGCGGCGCGGGCTGGAAGCTGGTAGCGCCGTCGGCTGGCATGTCGGAGATTGCCAAGGCTGGTTTTCGGGGGATTGCGGCAAAGCTGGTAGATGTAAGGCAGCGCAGCGGGCAGCCGCAGGCGCTTGGAATCTTTGGGCATGACCGTTTTTTTTATCTGATGCATGTCAATTACGCGGCGGCTGGAGAGGACAGCCGCGGTGTGGCGTATGTGCACGGATACTGCTTTCACCAGGCGGAGTATTTTGAGCTGGCAAAGCAGCCGGAAATGCTGTTTGGGGTACTGTCTGAGTGTTTTGACCCGCAGTACCGCCCGGAGCTGGTATCTTATCCGGTCGTACAGGAGCTGCCTTATCGGAGTATGAACGAGCGCAGGCTGCTTGACCAGTATCAAATCTCGCAGGAGCTGTACCGGGCGATGCTGCTGGGAGCAGTCTGCGCGACGGAAGGCTGCGGCGGCGGGCTGTGCGTCAAATGTACGGTTTTGCCGGAGCAGTATACGCAGGTGTACCAGGATCTTATGTATTTAATAATGAAAGGGCTGCCGTATCATCTGCGCCAAAAGCTGCTGTCTTGTTCGCTGCCTGGAGTGCCGGCGATGGTTTACCTGTCGGATACGGTCATGGGGGACTGCTTTGTAGACCTGGATACCGGGGAATGGCGGTGCGATACGAAAAGGCTGGACAGCTATCAGTTTACCAGGCTTTATGATACGGATTTTTTTTACAGCAGCAAGGAGATGAGGGAGCAGGTTTTTGAAACGATTGCCAGATTTGTGGAAAAGGTGTTTCCTGATCCTTTGAGACATGCGGGCTGTGCGTTAATTGAAGCGGGATTTCAAAAATGCATAAAAAAAAATGACGGCGGGATTGACCCGGAACAGGCGCCGTATCTGATGCAGGATTTTTTAAATATGGAGCTGCATTATGGGGACGAAACCGCAGGCTATCTGGCTGCGCTGCTGGAACCGATGAATCAAAACGGGATGCAGATTACAGACCAGGCGCTGGCAGATTCGCTTGCGCTGGCGTATGAGAAGTGCCTGGCACAGGAAACAGTCCGGGCGGTGCAGTCCGGGAACGGAATGCAGGCAGGCGGGTTTGGCGAGCTGACGGGGCAGATGGCGCTGCTGTATGCGTACAGTATCCTGGCACAGCGCAAAGAGCAGGGGTTTGATGCGCTTGAGGGTTTGCAGCAGATCCATGCGGATGATCTGTACCCGGCTGTGTGCCGCTACCTGGAGCAGATCGACCCGCGGTTTTTTGCGGATTATTACTGGAACCGTTTTTTGCCGCGGGCGCTGACGACCTTAAAAAAGGCAGAAGCGTTTTTACTGGAGCATGGGAACTCGTTTTCCCAGGCAGAGCAGCAGTCCTTTCAAAAGCTGCTGAAAAAGCTTGCTGAGCGGCAGATGCAGGAAGCAAAAAGCTTTGCGGAGCTGTCTGCGGTGGCGGAACTGATCGAACGGCTGCGCAGGAGCGTACCGTATCTGGACGCGGACGGGCAATTGCTGGAAGACAGTTACCGGATGCTTTGGAACTGCTTTGACCTGGAATGGTTTGACATCAGCAAGGCGGCGATCTACAGACAGTACCGGGTGGAGAAGCTTGCGTGCGAGAATGCGCAGACGGTGAGCCGCCTGCTTGCTGTGCTGGATGAGATCAGGCGCTCTACGGATGTGAACCGGATGTGGGAATTGTTGTTTGAAAACGCTTCTCAAAACTCTTCTAATGAAGAACAAAAGCTGATGCGCACAATCCAGCGCGGACTAAAGGAAGAGCTGTTTTCGGATGTGGAGAGCGTGTCTGTCTGGGAGCTGGATGCTTCGCTCGCCTTGTGCTACGATGCCGGGAAAAAGCAGTTTGACCTTACAGCATGGATCGAACAATGGGCAAAACACAGGCAGATGGCGCAGTTTTCAGGGCTGCTTGCAGAGTATGTAAAAGAATCCAGCTTGCTTGACAAGGAGGAGCGTAAGGATTGCCTAATCCGGTGCCTTAGGGAAACGCTCAAGGGGAAAAAGCAGAGTGCTTACGGCAGGCTGCCGGATGACCAGAAAAAGGCATTGCAGCTTTTTTACCAGGTATTCCAGGAATCGGGCAAAGAAAACCGCGCGGACAGGGGTCTTTTTTATACGCTGCACAGGGAAGTGCTTGCATTTTTTGCACTGCTGTCGCTTGGATTTTGCGAGATCTGCCTAAGGCGCTACGGCAGCGAGGATTCGCGCCTGCCTGTTGTCCTTGTGGCGTTTGCGGCAGCCTGTATGACTGCCGTGCTCGTGATCAAAGCGGCAGCAGCCGCGAAGCAGGCAAAGACAGCGGTTCAGCCAGACGGCTGGGAATCCGAAGGCGGCGAGGAATCGGGCGGTGTGCTGGCAAGCTGTGCCGTTGTCATGCTGCTTGTGATGATGATATCCGCAGCGGCGGCAGCGTATTTTTTAGACGGGTTTTTGATCAAGGCAGGATGCGTGATGGGATTTCTTGTTTTGGCGGCGCTGATGGCGCTCGCAAACGGGCTGGCTACAAGGGAGTAGCGCCTTATTTCTACAGAAGCTGCGCGCGGCGGATCGGATGCTGGAATCCGAAACAGGAACAAAGAACAGGCAGGAGAGAATCATGAGCAGAAAGCGTTTTTCGATGAAAATGCTGGCTGGCAGCATTTTTGCAGGAGCAGTTTATGGAATCGCGGGGGAGACAGCTTATCGGTATATGAAACAGCACATTTCCCCGATCGCGGGAACGACGCTGTATTTTACAGGCATGTATTTATTTTTGGGAATCGTGGTCTACCTGGTCGGGCGGATGGGGCAGTCGAAGGCAGACGGGCGGGTCAACAAAAAGCAGTGGGCAGCGGCGTTTGCGCTGATCGTGCTGTTTTCCGCGCTGTCTGCATGGTTTTATAACTGGATCGGGACAGGCTGGCACCGGCAGGAGTTTCCGGCATATCTGTTTGTCATAGACAATTCCGGTTCTATGAACGAAACTGACCCGGACGGAATGCGCTATGAAGCGATTGATAAGCTGCTCGAACATAAGGAGCCAGAATTTTGCTATGGCATCTATTATTTTGCGGATACAGCAAAAATCGCCAGAAATATGGCTCCGATCCGCGAAGGCAATGCTAAGCTCGAACCGGAAAACGGCGGTGGAACGGCGGTTATCGGTGTTTTGGATACGATATTGCAGGATTTGGAGTCAGAAAGGCTCAAGCTGCCTGACCGTTGCAGGATGATCCTGTTAAGCGACGGCTATGCAACAGATGTCGATGCCGCCAGCCGGTACGACTGTATCCGCAGGCTGGAGCAGTTTGCGGACAAAGGAATCTCGATCAGTACGGTAGGAATGGCTGGAGATGTGGATACCGAGCTTTTGATGCTTGCCGCGGATAAGACGGGCGGGACGTATGTCAGTGTGCAGGATGTCGAGCAGCTGGAAGCCGGGATGCGAATGGCGGCACAGTCAGATGCGGAACACAGGGATCTGCTCGGATACCGCAGCGAAGGCGGCGCGGATTGGCTGCTTGCGGGGCTTCGTATTGTATTGATCGTAGGGCTGGGCATCCTGATCGCAGTCGAAAAGACGGTGCTGTGCGAGCGGTTTTTAAATACCAATTCGGTGCTTTTAAGCTCTGCGGCAGGCAGCGCGCTGGGTGGGATCTGCCTGGAGTTAGGGATGAATACGCTGGGGTTGCATCCGGGGCTGATGCGTGTCTTGCTGTGCGTGCTGCTTGGGTTTACGCTGCTGCGTGAGGATGAAGTGGGGGTTGGAGTGGATGTGGATGGAAGGATGATGGGATGAAAATTGATGAAATTTCCAATGCTGTATTAAAAATAATTGCAAAATATTCGATCAAAAAGGTGACACTGTTCGGATCAAGAGCAGAGGGCACAAACCGTGATGATAGTGATGTGGATTTAATTATGGAATTTAGAAAGCCTGTTTCTTTGATTACCTTATCTATGATACAGATTGAATTGGAAGAAATGCTGGGAGTAAAAGTGGATGTGGTTCATGGGCCTGTTATGCCGGATGATCTTATAGAGATTCATAAGGAAGTGGTATTATATGCAGCATAGGGACAAAATTACGATATTGAAAATGATAAAAGAAATAGAGATCGGTATGGAGCTTTTGGGAGAAACTTCCTTAGAACAGTTTTTAGAGAATGAGATGCTAAAGCGGGCATTGGGAATGACATGCATTAATGTCGGAGAGCTTGTTAAAGTGATTACCGATGATTTAAGAAACCAATACAGGAGTTTTCCGTGGAGGGCAGTTGCAGGAATGAGGGATATCACAGCACATCGATATCAGACATTACGTATGGAAGATGTATATTTGACGGTTCATGATGAGTATCCCTGGCTGAAAAAACAGTTGCAGGTGATTCTGGAATTGGAGGAAAAGGGAGAGTAATGCGGGCGTGCGAGGTGCATGTGGGATAGAAAAGATGCGAATGCGAGGTGTATACAGAAATGAAAAAGCTGATCAATGGGCTGCTGTATAGCATATTGCTTGCGGTCGCTGCTGCGGGAACCGCTGGGGTAGCGCATTTTATCGTGCAGGAGCAGGGGCGCGTGGAGCTGGAAGCACAGCAGCGCAGGCTGGCGGAAGCGGAACGTGCAAAAGAAGAAGCGGAACGAGCGAGACAGGAAGAGGCGCAAAGGAACGAGAATCTGCGTGCCGTAGTTGTCAAAGAGCTGCCTGTGTACCAGAAGAAAAACATTACAAAGATAAAAGCGGGACGTACGCAACTGCTGTCTTATGGAGATGAGGTTACAGTGCTGCAAGAGGACGGGCTGTATACAAAAATCCGCACAGAGCAGGACGATATCGGATATGTATGGAGCGACTGCATCGGTATCCGTACAGACGGACAGCCTCCCGTGGCAGAACCAAAGGTGGTCGTATTGGATGTCAACCTGTCCGCGCACAAACAGGACGATACAGGGCAGGCAGAAGAAGCAGACGCGCTTTGCCTAAGCCTTGCCGCTGGCTTGGAAACGGTGCTGGAAGCGCGCGGCTTGGAAACGGTACTGACAGCAAGGGCAGGTGAAGGCGTCAGCAGCAGTGCAAAACGGGCAGAGCTTGCTAACCAGATCCAGGCGGATGTCATGCTGCAAATCTGTCTGGGCAGCGCCAGCAGCGATGCGCCAAACGAATCAGGCGAAGCAGGCGGCAGAGACAGTGAAGCGGCAGATGGCGGGGCGGACAGCGGCGATGCCGCGGTGCACAATCAGGGAACAGACGGCAGTACGGATACGGCAGACGATAAAGCGGGAAGCGCAGCAGTTTATATTGCCACGCCAGACAGCCAGCATCCGGCTGCAAAGCGTTCTGCGGACAGCAAGAAGCTTGGGAAAAAGATTATCAAATACTATACAAAGCAGACAGGCATAAAAAACGGCGGCATAACAGAAAGCGAGGATACGGTAAGCATAAGCCAGAGCAAAATGCCGGCGGTGATGTTAAGGCTGGGAGATCTTTCCGACAGCACGCAGTACAGGAAGATGAAAAAGGAAACGTTTCAGGCGAAGATGATACAGGGGATCGCAGATGGCATAGAAGCTTATCTTGGGTCAGAAGGTGCGCAATGACAGAGAGATAAAGGCAGCAGTGGACTGGCGGGAGGAAAGGCTTGGATAAGGAGCGTTTTTAAGACAAAGCGGGAAAGGATTTGCAAAAGAATGGACAAAAGGAACAGGAAAAAGAGAGCATTTGCTGGAATAGCATTTATTTGCGCTGGTATTTGCAGCTTAGGATTTAGCGAACAGGCGAATGCGCGTATCTGTGATAGGATATCAGAGGAACGGCTGTATGCGGATGGTTACGATACGGAGCCTGCGGTGCTGTATTCTGAAACGCTGCCGGAACCTGACGGAAAGCTGCCCCAGATGGAAATACAGGTTTCGGCTGCCGCAGAAGAGACATTGCCGGATGCGGAAACGCTGTTTGCCGGATATGCAAAAAAGCAGTTCGGCGGCGGGGAGCAAAAACAGGCGGCTTTCCTGCGCAGCACCCATGCGGGCGGCAGGCTGACGGGAAATGCAAGAAAAATTTACGACTTTTTAAAGGAGGAGATTACCAAGACAGCGGACGGAGAGCGGACGTCTGCGCAGTTTACGCTGCCCGTTAGTGAAATTCTGGACAAGCTGCAATATACGCAGGAAGAGCTGGGCGCTTCTTTTCTGGACCCGGATACGGGAAGCCAGGTTTCCGGCGAAAAACAGGTGGAGATTCTGGATCAGTTCCGCAGCAGGCAGATTGTATCGGATGCGCAGCTTTATCATGTGTTCAACTCGTTATTGGCAGACTGTCCTTATGAGCTGTACTGGTATGACAAGGGGGCACAGGGAAGTTTTCGGATGGCAGTGTCCGGCGCGCAGATCAAAAACAAAGGAACGGAACATGCCATATTGTCATTGGAACACGCGGTGCTTTCCTTCGGCTTTTTGGTCGACAGCGCATATGGCAGCGGATACCAGTTGGATACGGGCAAAACGGCAGCGGCGCATACGGCAGCGGCAAATGCAAGGCAGATCGTGCGCGAAGCAGCCGGGCTGTCCGATTACAAAAAGCTTGTATATTACCGGGAAAAAATCTGTGCGCTGGCCTCCTATAATAAGGAAGCAGCAGAGTCCAGGTCTCCCGGAGACCAGAATCCGTGGCAGTTGATCTACGTATTTGACGGGGATGCCACGACAAACGTTGTCTGCGAAGGATATGCAAAAGCATTCCAGTACCTTTGCGATGAAACAGAGTTTGCCGACCCGCAGATTTACAGCTATCTCGTAACAGGAAAGATGACAGGCGGCACGATGACAGGGCTTCATATGTGGAATATCGTGCATATGGGCGATTTTGGAAACTATCTCGTAGATGTGACCAACTGTGACACCGGTGCGATCGGAGCGGATGATGCGTTGTTTTTAACCGGATATACGTATGGAGACGCGGACAACGGATACCATTTTACAATTACGTCTCCGTCGCAGACAGAGAAAACGGTTTCTTATGAGTACCGTGCGTATATAAAGGACATCTATTCTAAGGAAGAACTGACGCTGGAAAAAGGCGGCAGGCTCAAAGAGGCGGATGTGCATGTGCATTCGTGGAACGAATTGTCCAGGACGGAGGCTGCGTGCGAGGTGCCGGGCAAGATTCTTTATACCTGCCGTACGTGCGGGAGAACCAGGACAGAGGAAATTCCGGCGCTGGGGCATCAGTATGAAGCGGCAGGAATATGGCAGGAAAACAGCGGAACCTGTATGCTTACGTTTGCCTGCAAAAACGACCGGACGCATAAGCTGCCGCTCATTGCCGCGGACACGGGGCAGGAATCGGAGCTGTTAACAGCAGAGGCAAGGGACGCGGACGGCAACTGGAAATACAGCCTGCGCATAGACAGCATGGATGCGACGGCAGGAAACAGCCTGTCCGTTTACAGCCTGGATGATACGGGCGGATACAGGATGGTAAACGATCAAACGTACACGATTGGCGAGGACGGCAGTATGCTTGTTTCCTTACCGGAAAACCAGACATATCAGTTTTTAAATACGGCAAAGGCAGAGGAAGTAAATAAGGGCATATTAAAGAAGGTGGCGCCGCAGCAGGCGTCGGCTGTGATCAAAAAAGGCAGCAGTATGAAGATGCGCCTTGACAGCGGGATGGATCTTGCGAATGTAAAACGGATCGCCTATACGTCGTCCAAAAAGGCAGTTGCAAAAGTCTCTGCGAATGGCAAGGTAACGGCAAAAAAGGCGGGGTCAGCGGTGATCCGGGCGAAGGTGACGTTAAAAAACGGGGCTGTAAAGACGGTCTTGACGAAGGTCAGGGTGAAATAGCAGCCTGGAATTAGAAAGTCTCAAAAAATTTTCCCTGCCAGGTGCCGCGTTCACGAAACCGTCTGGTAAAGGCATTCAGTACCCGCTTTTTATCTGCGCTCCATCCCGGTGCGACAAGCAGCTTTTTTGGCGCATCTCCGGTCAGGCGATGAACGACCATAGACGGCGGCAAGTGTTCTATACAGGTAATTACAAAATCCACATATTCGTCCATCGAAAACAGCGGAAACGGGTGTTCCTCGTAAATGTCGGCAAGCCCAGTGCCTTTTAATACATGCAGAAGTTGCAGCTTCACACCATTTACTGCCGGGGAAAAATGTGCAAGATAATCGACAGATTCAAGCATTTGTGCACGGGATTCCCCAGGAAGCCCCAAGATCAGATGCACGATTACAGTGATCCCGGCTGCGCGCAGATTTCTGACCGCTTCTTCAAAGCAGGACAGCGGATAGCCGCGGCGGATAAATGCAGCCGTTTGTGGGTGGATGGTTTGCAGCCCAAGCTCCACCCAGACAGGTTTTCGAGCATTCAGCTCGTTTAACAGCTTGATTTTATCCGGCTCCAGGCAGTCCGGGCGGGTAGCGACAGAAAGCGCCGCGATCTCCTGCCGCGTTATTGCGAACGTAAACAATTCCCTTAATCTTGCAGTCGGAGCGTACGTGTTCGTAAATGACTGAAAGTATGCGATATAAGCGCCAGTGGGCGGCATTTTTTTGGAGACAAGCAGTTTTGCCGCGTCAATCTGCCTGCCGATATCGGCTTGTGAAAAACTGTCGGCATTTACGGCAAAATCGCCGGAGCCTCCTGCGCTGCAAAAAATACAGCCGCCGTATCCGATGGTTCCGTCCCGGTTTGGACAGCTCATGCCGGCATTCAGGGACAGCTTGTAGGCTTTGGTGCCAAACTGCTGTTTCAGCCAGGTATTTAAGGAATAATAAGGACGTCCGTCCCATAGGGGGTCGATGTTGGGAGTGGTTGCGGTGTTCATGGAAGAGCAGGTCCTTTCTGTGGTTTGGGTTTAGTGAATGGATCGCGTGGTTGCTGGTGTTGCGTTTTTGGTTCAGGGACGCTGGAGGAAGGGGAGCGGGGCTTCCTTCCTGTTCCGATTCCAAAATGTAAGGAGCCCTAAGCATCCTGCGGGGCGCTGAGGCACCGTCCGGTCGCGGCACCTAGTTCGCCCTGGCTTCCGCCAGCAGCTAAAGGTGCCGCTGGGCTTCGCCCCTAGTTTTGTTCGGCAGGATACTAAGGGCTCCTAACATTCTTCCAAAGTCACAGGAAGGAAGCCCCGCTCCCCTTCCTCCGGCTGTTTTTCGAGGGCTCGAAATAAATGAGATACAGACAGCGAGTGTTTCATCCAGACAGAATGCGAAGTAAAGCAGAGCCTAAGCTGTACTGGTTGCTGCATACAAACAAATCTGCAAGAAATACGCCTTGCACCTTGCGCTCTACTACCGTTATTTTATTGCAGAGCTTTCGATAACCAGCCAGGGCGTGCCCATCCCCTCTCCCGGCGTCCTCCCCGTACACGCAAAATCATCCACTTCCAGCACCATTTATCTCCCAAAAACCTCCGCCGCCCGTTTCATATTTTCCCGTATCGGAACATGGAACGGGCACCTTGTCTCGCAGGCACCGCATTCAATACATTCGCCCGCATGATGCGCAAGCGCTGCGTAATGCTCCCGCACTGTTTCCGGCACAGTATTTTGTGCAAGTGTCAGGTTATAAAATTTTGTCACGCTTGCCACATCGATTTTCTGCGGACAAGGTGCACAGTGGCTGCAATACATACAGTGCCCTTCCCAACTGATATTCGGGAAAGAAGCAAACGTTTTGGCATAATCTTTTTCTTCCTCAGATGCAGTTTCATACAAGATGCATTGCTCTAGCTGCTCCAAAGTGTGTGCTCCGGCAAGTACGGTTGCCACAGCAGGGCGTGTCAGTGCATAATGCAGGCACTGCGGTACGCTCAGCGCTTTTTTTGCAGGAGAGAGCTGTTCGTTTAGCAGGTCGCCGCCGCCAAAAGCTTTCATGACCGTAATTCCGACGCCGAGCGTCTGGCACGTTTCATACAGTTCCTGGCGCTGCGGGTCCATATTGACCAGCGGCTGCTTATATTTTTCTTCGTTCCACAGCTCATTGACATCCTCGTTTGCGGGCTGTAAGTCATAGCATGGGTTGACACTGAACATCAGTACCTCGATCATCTCGGTACGGACTGCGGCAAGCGCCACCTGCGGATTATGGCTGCTCAGCCCGATATGGCGGATGCGTCCCTGCTTTTTCAATTCTGCCGCAAAATCCAGGATGCCGTTTTCACGAATGGTTTCCCAGTCAGACATCGAGTCGCAGTAATGAATCATGCCGACATCGATGTAGTCAGTTTGCAGCAGGCGCATCATTTCTTCAAATCCGGCACGCACTTCGCTCAGGCTGCGGCTGCGTTTGTACTGTCCATCCTGCCAGACGGAGCAGATATGCGACTGTACGATAAATTTTTCCCTGCGCCCAAGCATGGCAGAGCCGACTGCTTCGCGGACGCGCGGATCAGATGCATATAGGTCAAAATAATTGATACCGTGCTTCTCGGCGGCGTCAAACAGTTCTTTTGTCATGGTATAGTTGTTTTCGCTGAAGCCTTCACAACCCATGCCGATTTCGCTGACGGACAGCCCGGTCGTTCCAAGTTTTCTGTAGTTCATGCGGTTTCCTTCTTTCTTGCTTTTTTGAATTGCCAGCAGTTTATTTGCAGGCGTTAACGGCAGCAAATACAAAATAATCCAGCGCCACAGCAGCATTGCTTCCGGCGCTGGTATTTTTGTATCATTTATTAATTAAGGCACATAATGCTCCTCAATCTTTACAATCTTCTGCTTTTTTATGGTAAGCACATAAGGGATATTCAAGCCTTCGCGTTCCTTAAGTACAGCAGAAAACTCTTTGAGCGAGATATTCTTCGGCTCATAGGAATTTTGCCAGTCCAAAATCCTGTATTTACACTTCTTCGCAAGCGGGAGCGTGTCTAAGGAAGCTTCTTCATTATAGATATAAAATCCAGCATCTTTGGCTTCCTCTTCCACATGCAGCTCTTTCGCACGATCACTCGGTACATCTACCCATTCCGCATCGTCAAAGGTCAGTTTCCTGCCTTTTAAGGAATCAATATAGGCAAGGGTCGAGCCGGAATCGGATTTCATATAAAGAATAACGGTAGCGGAGTTCTTAGGAAGCATCGGGCTGGCGAATGGAAGATCCGGCTGAGGTGCCAGAGGATGCGCTGTATAGACAGTGCCGGGTTCAGGCTCAGACTCAGACGCAGATGCTGTTTCAGCCTGGACAGGAGTATTCTGCCCGGAAGCCTTTTGGGAAGCACACCCTGACAGAGTGCCAAGGCAGACAGCAAGTATGGCGATGCTTAACGGCGATATGCTGCGGTTCTTTTTTCGGGTTGGGGTGCATAGGGTTAGAAGCTTGTGTTTCATCATGAAATTACCTCCCTGATTTTGTGAAAATAATGAGTTTTTGTTGGGATACAGAAATTCTATAACAAAAAGATGGCAAAGTCAAATGGAATTGCTTCAAATGGCGGGGTTTTGCTGTGAGCTGTATGTTTGCGCGGATTGTTTTTTGTGTGTGGGGGAGGTTAGTCTATGAGGGACGCTGGAGTGCGGGAAGAGGGGCTGGCTTTCTGCTCCGATTCCAGAATGTAAGGAGCCCTAAGCATTCTGCTTTTACTCTATGGCACCGTCCGGTCGCGGCACCTAGTTCGCCCTGGCTTCCGCCAGCAGCTAAAGGTGCCGCTGGGCTTCGCCCCTGAGTTATAGAGCAGAATACTAAGGGCTCCTAACATTCTTCCATAGTCGCAGGAAGCCAGCCCCTCTTCCCGCACTCCGGCTGGTTTTCGCAGACTCTAAATAAATTACAGGAAACATTTGCCATAAAATAGAGCTGACAAGCAAAGGCTCAGCGAACCGTGCAGCAAGCTCTATTGCGGAACTTGCGAAAACCAGCCGGGAAAGGGGAGTGGCGCGCCCGGCGGGTGCCTTTGGAAGAATATTTAGAAGCACTTAGCATTCTGCTCTATAACATAGGGGCGAAGCCCAGCGGCACCTTTAGCTGCTGGCGTCAGCCAGGGCGAACTAGGTGCCGCGACCGGACGGTGCCATAGAGTAAAGGCAGAATGCTTAGGGCTTCTTAATATTCTGGAACGGACACCCGCCGGGCGCGCCACTCCCCTTTCCCAGCGTCCCCCCTCCCAATCCCGCAAAAACACCACCACCCAAAAGTTCTACAGAAAAAAGCAAAAACCATATTGACAAATCCTTCCACCCGTACTATGATACTTTGAGAATCAAACAATTTGAATATCAAACAATTTGAGTTTCAAACTTTCGACAATCCAAAAACAAAAAGGAGACACACAATCATGTTAAACAAAATCGCAGAAATCGTAAAAGAGCAGTTAAACACAGATATGGACATTACCGAAGCTACTTCCTTCAAGGATGACCTGGGCGCGGATTCCCTGGATATTTTTGAGCTGGTTATGGCGCTGGAAGAGGAGTTTGGCGTGGAGATCCCGTCAGAAGATTTGGAAAACGTGACGACAGTCGGCGATGTTATCAACTATTTAAAAGCGCATGACGTGACAGATTAAAGCAGAAACAGGACGGAAAGAAAATGAAAACCAGAATAACAGAATTGTTGGGAATCCAGCATCCGATCATACAGGGCGGTATGGCATGGGTGGCAGAGTATCATCTGGCGGCAGCCGTATCCAACGCCGGAGGGCTCGGTATTATCGGTGCGGCAAGTGCGCCGCCTGAGGTCGTGCGTACGCAGATCCAGGAAGTAAAAAAACGGACAGACCTGCCGTTTGGCGTCAATGTGATGTTAATGAACCCGAACGCACCGGAAGTAGCGCGGGTTGTTGTGGAAGAAGGCGTTCCGGTTGTTACGACGGGTGCCGGCAATCCGGCGAAATTTGTTCCGATGTGGAAGGAAGCGGGCGTAAAGGTGATTCCGGTTGTGGCAAGCGTCGCGATGGCGAAGATGATGGAGCGTGCGGGTGCGGATGCAGTCGTAGCAGAAGGCATGGAATCCGGCGGGCATATCGGGGAACAGACGACGATGGTGCTCGTGCCGCAGGTTGCGGACGCGGTAACGATTCCGGTCATTGCAGCCGGAGGAATTGCGGATGCAAGAGGGTTTGCGGCAGCGATGATGCTTGGCGCCGAAGCGGTGCAGATGGGCACGCGGTTTGTGGCAGCGAAGGAATCGATTGTACATGAAAACTATAAGGAGCGTATTATCAAGGCAAAGGATATAGATTCAGAAGTAACCGGACGCTCCACCGGGCATCCGATCCGGGTGCTGCGCAACCAGATGAGCCGCGAATACCTGAAAATGGAAAAAGCGGGCGCTTCTTTGGAAGAACTGGAGGTGCTCACGCTCGGCTCGCTGCGCAAAGCGGTGATGGACGGCGACGTCAAAGGCGGCAGCCTGATGGCGGGGCAGATTGCAGGGCTGATTAAGCAGGAACATACGTGTAAGGAAATCATAGAAGAGATCATGGAAGCAGCGGAAAAACTGCTGAAACTGAACTAAGAAAGGACATCTGACGATGGGAAAGACAGTCTACATGTTTCCGGGACAGGGAGCACAATACATAGGAATGGGAAAAGCGTTTTATGACCAGTTTGACGTGTGCAAGGCGGTATTTAGCCTTGCTTCCGACGTGACCGGGCTGGATCTTCCGGCTCTTTGCTTTGAGCAAAACGACAAGCTGGATATTACCGAGTATACGCAGATCGCGATGCTGACCGTGGAAGCGGCGATTTATATGGCGATGGAAGAAAAGGGGCGAAAGCCGGATTATGCGGCAGGCTTAAGCCTTGGGGAATACGGCGCGCTGATCGTATCCAAGGCGTTAGACCCGGCGGATGCGTTCCGTATTGTCAGAAAACGCGGGATCTATATGCAGGAAGCGGTGCCGACAGGCGGCGCGATGGCGGCAGTGCTTGGGCTGGATGCGCCGGCGGTTGAAAAAGCGTGCGAGCAGACAGAAGGCATCGTATCGGTGGCAAATTATAACTGTCCGGGGCAGATTGTGATTACCGGGGAACAGGCGGCTGTAGAGCGGGCTGGGCAGGCTTGTAAGGAAGCTGGAGCAAAGCGCGTTATGCCGTTAAAGGTCAGCGGGCCGTTCCATTCCGCGATGCTTGTATCTGCCGGGGAAAAACTGGCAAAAGAGTTTGAAAATGTTACGATGCGCGGCATTGCCGTTCCGTATGTGACAAATGTAACGGCGGATTTTGTGACGGAGGAAGATCAGATCAAAGGGCTGCTTGTCCGCCAGGTATCCTCTTCGGTACGCTGGCAGCAGAGCATTGAGCGTTTGATCGAGGCTGGCGCGGATGAGTTTGTGGAAATCGGGCCAGGGCATACGCTGAGCGGATTTATGAAAAAGATCAACCGTGAGGTATCTGTCTTTTCTATCGAAAAACCGGAGGATTTGGAAAATTATGTTAACCGATAAAATAGCGCTTGTCACCGGGGCAAGCAGGGGCATCGGGCGTGCGGTGGCAAAACGCCTGGCTGCACAGGGAGCTTATGTGTATGTGAATTATGCTGGCTCTGAACAGGCAGCGCAGGAAACGGTCGATGCGATCGTGCGGGATGGCGGCAAAGCAGAAGCGGTGCAGTGCAATGTCGCTGATTTTAAGCAGTGCCAGGATTTGATCGCGGAGATTATCAAAAAAAGCGGCAGGCTTGATATTCTTGTTAATAACGCGGGGATCACCAAGGACGGGCTGCTGATGAAGATGTCCGAGGAAGATTTTGACCAGGTCATGGACATTAACCTCAAGGGGACGTTTCATACGATCCGCCATGCGTCCAGGTATATGCTAAAGCAGAAAAGCGGCAGGATTATCAACCTTACATCCGTATCCGGCGTCCTGGGAAACGCGGGGCAGGCAAATTACAGCGCATCCAAGGCAGGCGTGATCGGGCTTACCAAAAGCGCGGCGAGAGAGCTTGCGTCCCGCGGGATTTGTGTCAATGCAGTTGCGCCGGGCTATGTTAAGACGGATATGACGCGTGTACTGTCCGATCAGGTAAAGGAACAGATGCTGGCGCAGATTCCGCTTGGGCGTGCGGCTTCGCCGGAGGAGATTGCGGATGTGGTGCTGTTTTTGGCATCGGAGCAGTCGGCTTATATGACAGGACAGGTGCTGCATGTAGACGGCGGCATGGCGATGTAGACAATGAGTGAAGGAGCGAAAAATGAAACGCAGAGTAGTAGTAACAGGTTTGGGTGCGGTGACGCCGATTGGATTAAATGTAGAGGAATTTTGGGCTTCTGTGAAGGAGCAAAAGCTTGGCTTCGCACCGATTACCCGTTTTGATACGACAGGGTATAAATGCCATCTTGCCGCGGAAGTCAAAGGCTTTGAAGGGAAAAACTATATGGACTTTAAATCTGCGAAGCGGATGGAATTGTTCAGCCAGTATGCGATGGCAGCATCCAAAGAAGCGATCGAGGACGCTGCGCTTTCGATGGAGCAGGAGGACGCTTACCGGGTTGGCTGTATCATAAGCTCCGGGATCGGCAGCTTACAGGCAATCGAGCGGGAATATCAAAAAATGCTGCAAAAGGGGCCTTCCAGAGTGAATCCGCTGTTTGTACCGATGATGATTTCCAATATGGCGGCAGGCAACGTGTCGATTGCATTCGGATTAAAAGGAAAGAGCTTAAATGTCGTGACGGCATGTGCAAGCGGCACGAACAGTATCGGAGAAGCGTTTCGTACGATTCAGTACGGCGATGCGGACGTGATGGTAGCGGGCGGCTGCGAAGCCGGAGTCACGCCGATTGGAATTGCGGGATTTACCGCGCTTACGGCACTGTCAACGCAGGACGACCCGGCACGCTGTTCCCTGCCGTTTGATAAAGATCGCAGCGGCTTTGTGATGGGCGAGGGAGCAGGCATCGTAATCTTAGAAGAGCTGGAGCACGCGAAAAAACGCGGGGCAAAGATCTACGCGGAGCTTACCGGATACGGATGTTCTTCGGATGCGTACCATATTACATCCCCGGCGGAGGACGGCGGCGGAGCCGCAAAAGCGATGACAAACGCAATGAATGACGCAGGCATCAAACCAGAAGAAGTTACCTATATCAATGCGCATGGGACAGCGACCCATCATAACGACTTGTTTGAGACACGTGCGATCAAGCTTGCGTTTGGCAGCCATGCGAAAAAGCTGCGGATTAATTCCACCAAGTCTATGATCGGGCATCTGCTTGGAGCAGCCGGAGCGGTGGAATTTGTAACCTGCGTCAAGGAGATTCAGGAAGGCTATATCCATGCGACGGCAGGCTATACGACGCCGGATGAAGAAATCGACTTGGATTATTGCAAACAGCCTTATGAAGAGGAGGTCTGCCATGCACTGAGCAACTCGCTCGGCTTTGGCGGGCATAACGCGACACTGGCGGTGTCCAAGTATTGTGAATAAGGGATCAGGAGCAGTTGTTGGTGACATAAAGTTGGAGGGAAAAAGATGTCTCTGTTAAATACATCACAGATCATGGAGATCATTCCGCACAGGCAGCCGTTTCTGCTGCTGGATACGGTCGAGGAGCTGGAACCGGGCAGGCGGGCGCGGGCGCGCAAATGCGTTACCTATAATGAGCCGTTTTTTGCCGGGCATTTTCCAAACGAGCCGGTTATGCCGGGCGTGCTGATTGTAGAAGCGATGGCGCAGGCAGGTGCGGTAGCGATGCTTTCGCAGCCGGATAAGAAAGGAAAGACGGCGTATTTTGCAGGCATCCAGTCTGCGAAATTCAAGCGCAAGGTCGTGCCGGGAGACATACTGGAGCTGGAAGTGGAGATCGTCAAGGTCAAAGGCATGATCGGAATTGGAAAAGGCACAGCAACGGTAGATGGAAAAATTGCCGCGTCCGCGGAGATCATGTTTGCCATAGGAAGCGAGGCAGGTTAACGTATGTGGATTCATAAAATCAAAGGAAATGGGAAAAAATATCATTTACTGAAAACAAGAGATATTCCGCAGTTTGATCAGGAAAAGCAGGCTGCCGCTGTCCAGGAAACGGCAAACAGCGAGACAGAACAAAAGAAACAGGATGTATTTGAATGTAAAAAATGCGGCGCCAAGATCTCCAAAGCGGAGACGGTGGCAAATAAATACGTATGCAGGGAATGCGGCTATTATTTCCGCATCCGTACGAAAAACCGTATCCGTATGGTCGCGGATGCAGGCACGTTCGAGCCGTGGTTTGAGGACGTCCAGGAGACAAACCCGCTGGATTTTCCGGGATACGAAGAAAAGCTTTCGCAGATCCAGGAAAAGACAAAGCTAAAGGAAGGCGTGACGATCGGCTACGCCAGGATCGAAGGCGAGCCGGTCGTGCTAGGCGTCTGCGATGCCCGGTTTTTCATGGGCAGTATGGGGCATGTGGTCGGTGAAAAGATTGCCTGTGCTGTTGAAAAGGCGACGGCAATGCGGCTTCCGGTTATTTTATTTTGCTGCTCCGGCGGCGCGCGGATGCAGGAAGGCATTATTTCCCTGATGCAGATGGCAAAGACGTCTGCGGCGCTCAAAAAACACAGCGATACAGGGCTTTTGTATGTCCCGGTGCTGACAGACCCAACGACCGGCGGCGTAACGGCGAGCTTTGCGATGCTTGGCGATATCATTCTTGCGGAGCCGGGCGCACTGATCGGCTTTGCGGGGCCAAGGGTCATTGAGCAGACGATCGGTGAAAAGCTGCCGGAAGGCTTTCAGCGTGCCGAGTTCCAGTTGGAGCATGGATTTGTGGATGCGGTTGTGGAGCGCAGGCAGCTAAAGCAGACGCTGGCACAGATTTTAAAATACCATCACAGCTCCCAGAGCTTCCATGCGTTTACAAAAGCAGGCAGCATCGCGGTCGTGCCGGATGAGCGCTGCCGCGAGCATATGGAAAAGGCGCAGGCAAAGGAAGTCTGGGACAAGGTAAAAGCGGCGCGCCAGGTTACGCGCCCGTCTGCGGCGGACTATATCAGCCGGGTTTTTGACGGATTTTTCGAGCTTCACGGAGACAGGCAGTTTCGGGATGATCCGGCGGTGATCGGCGGCATTGCGCTGCTGGACGGCCAGCCGGTTACGGTCATCGGCATTCAAAAGGGCACCTCGATCGAGGAGTGCCAGGAGCATAACTTTGGCATGGCTTCCCCGGAAGGGTACCGCAAGGCACTCAGGCTGATGCGGCAGGCGGAAAAGTTCCACCGTCCGGTCGTGACGTTTGTCAATACGTCCGGCGCTTTTTGCGGCATGGAGGCTGAAGAGCTCGGGCAAGGCGAAGCGATCGCTAGAAACCTGTATGAAATGTCCGCGCTTAAGGTGCCGGTCATCTGCATGATGGTCGGGGAAGGCGGCAGCGGCGGTGCGCTTGCGCTTGCCGTCGGCAACCAGGTGTGGATGATGGAGCACGCGACTTATTCGGTGCTTTCACCAGAAGGGTTTGCTTCGATTTTATGGAAAGACAGCAGCCGCGCACAGGAAGCGGCAGGCATTATGAAAATCACGGCTCAGGATTTGTATGATTTGCAGGTCATTGAACAGATCATCCCGGAATACGGCGGCGCCGACGAGGTAACCGTGGATACGATCTCTGTCTATATCAAGAGCCAGATAAAGGAATATCTGTCCTCTCAGGCGGAAAAGAGCGGAGAGGATTTTGCAAAGGAACGTTATGAGCGGTTCCGTAAATTTTAAACTGCCGTTTGGCGTACCGATAAGGGAGGAAAATCTATGAGAGCAAGGATAGCCGGAACAGGCAGCAGTCTGCCGCGCCTGCGCGTGACAAATGACGATCTTGGCAAACTAATGGACACTTCGGACGAATGGATCAAAAGCCGCACCGGAATCGGCGCAAGGCATATCGCGGTAGATGAGACGACAGCAAGTATGTCCGCGGCGGCTGCAAGGCAGGCACTGGACGAAGCCGGCATCCAGGCACAAGAGCTGGATCTGATTATCGCAGCGACGCTGACGCCTGACCATATCCTGCCGCCGCTGTCATGCGACATTCAAAGTGCGCTCGGCGCGTCGAACGCGGCGGCTTACGATCTGTGCGCTGCCTGCTCCGGCTTTGTCTTTGCCTTAAATACGGCGCAGGCATACATACAAAGCGGGATGTACAAAAAGATCCTGATCGTCGGTGCCGAGACGTTATCCAAGCTGATGGACTGGACAGACCGTTCCACCTGCGTCCTGTTCGGGGACGGCGCGGGAGCCGCTGTCATAACAGCCGAAGAGGACGGCTTGTTTGCGGGCGTGCAGGGCTCGGACGGGGCAAAGGGCGAAGTGCTTTCCTGCGGCGGCAGGGCAGTGAACCATCCGTTTGCAAGCCATGAGCCTGAGCATCCTTATGTACGGATGAACGGGCAGGAGGTCTACAAGTTTGCGGTACGCACGGTACCCCAATGCATCAATCAGGCGCTGACAAAGGCTCACTTGCAGCCGCAGGACATTTCGTTATTTTTACTGCATCAGGCGAACCAGCGGATTATAGAAGCAGTCGCAAAGCGGCTTAGGCAGCCGATGGAAAAGTTTCCGGTATGCCTGGAGGAATGCGGCAATATCTCCGCCGCAAGCGTGCCGATTTTACTGGATAAAGTCAATCGGGACGGCAGGCTCAAAAGAGGAGACCAGATCGTGCTGGCTGGCTTCGGCGCAGGGCTGACCTGGGGAGCGGCTGTGCTCACCTGGTAGCGTGTGTATCTGGCGGAAAGGGAGTAAGGTTAAGATGGATACGGAGCAGACATTAAACAGGCTTTTGGTACAGTTTTTTAAGTATATTATGGAGATCGAGGAGCGCAAGCTGATCACGGATGAATTTCGGGAAATCACCTATAATGATATGCATATTATCGAAGCAATCGGCGTAGATCAGCCAAAAAAAATGTCTCAGATCGCCAAGATCATGTCTGTGACAACTGGAACACTGACGACGGCTGTCAATTCCCTGGAGAAAAAAGGCTACGTCGAGCGCAGGCGCAGCGAGCAGGATAAGCGGGTCGTGTACATGACGCTGACAAAACGCGGAGAGCTTGCGTACCGCCATCACGAAAGATTCCATCAGGATATGATTGCCTTTATTTTAGAGCATGTCAGCGAAGAGGAAAGCCAGGTACTGCGGCGCGCCCTGGAGCGTCTGATGGGATATTTCCGCCAAAAATATGATCCGATGTAACCAGCCACAGGCAAGGCTGGAAGAACGGAGCTTTGGAAGCCATTCAGGTAAAGAAAAGGGGGTGCCGCCGCTGACAGCCCCTTTTTGTTAAACAGATGTATGTGTGCCGCCAATAGGGATCATATCATGTATTTTTAATATTGTTACAACCGTATCCAGATCCTCGTGCAACGTTTTTATGTCGTGCCTTACGAGATAAGTGTTATAGTTGAATGCGGCTTCAAGCCCATTTAATTTATCTGCCATATGGTCTTGCTTGAAGCTTAAAGTATCAAGACATTTGTAAATTTTTATAAAATGAAGATCCATCTGATCGAGTCTCTGATCCACCTGGTCGAACCTTTGATCCGAATGGTCGAGCCTTTGATCTACCTGGTCGAGCCTGCATTCTACCTGGTCAAGCCTTTGATCTACCTGGTCAAGCCTGTGTTCTACTTGATCAAGTCTTTGATCCACCTGGTCGAGCCTGTGTTCTACCTGATCAAGCCTATGCTCCACTTGGTCGAGCCTGTGTTCTACTTGGTCAAGCCTATGTTCCACCTGTTCGAGTCTCTGATCCATCTGGTCGAGCCTGTGTTCTACTTGATCAAGCCTGTATTCTACTTGGTTCAGCCTCTGATCCATCTGGTTAAGTTTCTGATCCATTTGGTCGAGCCTTTGATCCATTTGATCGAGCCTCTGATCCACTTTGAGGAGATGGTCGTCAATATGTACTAAATGATGGTTCATTGTTTTTAGCTGATCGCTTATAGTGAATAATAGTTCTTTCTCTGTCATTAAATCACACTCCTTTGCGTTTTAATTTTGCGAAAATTATAACACATATGCAAAGTAATGTCTATAGAAAAATCCATATTTTTAAAATTTTTCTACAATTGTACTTGCGGCGTATGATACATTATGCGAAGTTATGAGTGTTATCAATAAAAATAACCGCTTGCAGGCGGTTATTTTTAGAAGCATTTAGGTTATCATATCATATTGTAAAGCCGGGAAACGATTCCAGGTTTTTATCTCTTTAACAGATCCAGCGTTTTCTGGTCTTTGATTCCATTGAAAAATTTATCCAGCACCTTCTGAAACGTATCAATTTCCGGGCAGGACTGTGCGAATAATGTCATGGAAGATTTTAATTTCATATCATCCGGGAATCCAAAGATCTTATTTGCATCACAGCATTCCTGTTCCAGCAGCGTTTCGCAGATTTCCAGTAAATGAGAGCGCAGCAGGGGTTCTTCCATATAAGCTTTTGCTTCTTCGAGATTTTGGATGGAGTAGTAGGAGCTGATTTCGCTCATGCCAAGCCCCTGGATTTGCGGAAAGATATACCACATCCAATGGCTTTGCTTGCGTCCGTTTTTAATTTCTGACAGGGCGCTTGGATAATCTCTTAAATGTGCGTCAATAAAACGGTTCAAATGCAGTGGTTCCATGATAGTTCCCTCCTCGTTTGCATGTATATGATAGTATAAATTCCAAGATATAGTTTATACGACAATGCGGCAGAAAGCAATGGATATTCAGAAATTTATGTAAAATCATCTGTTTTTGCTGTGGGTTTTTTGTTTTTGGTAACGTATTGTATTTTTTTGCAGGAAGGGATGCTCAGAGAAGAGATGGCACGCCCAGCCTGGGTATCACAGATGCTGCAATAAAAATCAGAAAGAAAAATGCAACATTTTCTCTAAAATGTTGCATTTTTCTTTTGACACTATTAATATCGGCACTTTCAGACAATACTTAACCCCTAATTTCAAAAATTTTTTTCTGTTTTTACTCAATGATCAAATCTCAGAACCCTTGATTATCAACGTTTTTCGACATAATCTGCCAAGATGCAACAGTTTAGAGAGAGAGTTGCATTTTACAGGCTTCATTTGGATATGAAAACAAAAACAAGGAGGT
>CAMUPC010000037.1 GCA_947090545.1 uncultured Eubacterium sp.
AAAAACATAACAATTTCTAAACTTAAGTTATGTACTACAAGTAAAATCTTATTACCCGCTGACAGCGAATCCTGATTTCGCACAGAGGCAGCAGCACGCTCTGGGGTAAAAGAAATGCTGTCCGTAATACCGGGAGGATAAAAGATGCAGGAATTGGATTACGCAAAAGCAGGAGCCAGAATCCGTCAGATCCGAAAAGCAAAGGGCTGGTCGCAGGATGAGCTGGCGAAAAAGTGCGGCATCAGTATGAATTTTATGGGGCATATTGAGCGGGGGACGAGAAAGATGAGCCTGGATACGTTTGCCAGAATCTGCAAAGCGCTGGAAGCAAATGCAGACGCGCTGCTCTGGGGGATTGTGCAGGAATCAGAGTCAATCGTGCAGGAGTTATGGAAGCAGCCGGAAACAACTGACAGCGGCAGCTATGAAATGTATATCCAGATTATGAAATCAGTGGCTGACATTATGAGAAGCAAAGAGTGAAAATATGAAAATCACACAGTTATTTAAAATTTACTGGCCGGATAATGGCGGCGGCATTGCGAAGGTGATGGAGAGTATTGCGGATGGCTGCGAAGGCTGTGTACGGGAAATCATTGTATGCCAGGATTCCAGGAAAAAGAAAAGTACGGATGACAGCTACAGGGGGGTTGCGGTGCATCGGTGCAGGCAGCTTTTTACTGTTGCGTCCACGCCGTTTTCGGTACAGTTTTTGCGGGAAGTGAGGAGAAGGACGAAGGATTCGGACATTGTCGTGTATCATTTCCCATACCCGATGGCGGATCTGGCGGTTTTGCTTGGCTTGTATGCGGGCAGGCTTGTTGTGTGGTGGCACTGCGGGTTTGAAAAATATCAAAAGCTTGCGTTTTTGTATCGGCCGCTTGTAAAGCATACGCTTCGCAGGGCGGATTGTATTCTTGTGTCGTCCAGGGGCAATCTGGAGCATTCGGATGTCTTAAGGAGGTTTCGGAGGAAATGCAGGGTCATTCCGTTTTGTGTCAGTGAAGAATGCCTGCGAAGAGGGCAGGCATATGCGGAAGCGGCATGGCGGGAGGATTGGGAAGCTGAGAAGCGGGGCTGGAAGCCGGTTCGTATTTTGTTTATCGGCAGGCTGGTGTGGTATAAAGGGTGCGATGTGCTGCTGCGTGCGTTTGCGAAAATGAGCAGTCGAAACTGCCAGTTGGTACTTGTCGGCGGCGGGCCGCTGGAGCAGGAGTTAAAGCGGCTGGCGGCTTCTCTGGGGCTTTTGCAAGTACGGTTTGCGGGGCGGGTATCCGAGGAGGAGAAAATGCGCCAGATTGAAAGGTGTGATTTTTTGGTGCTGCCTTCTGTCTCGAAGGCAGAGGCGTTTGCGGTTGTGCAGTTGGAGGCGATGGCGTTTGGAAAGCCGGTTATTAATACGAGGCTAAAGAGCGGTGTGCCGTATGTCAGCGTGGACGGCGTTACGGGCAGGACGGTAACGCCGGGGAGTGTGCGGGAGCTTGCGCGGGCGATGGAGGAGCTTGCCGCGGATGAAAAGCTGCGCAGGGAATATGGAGCAAATGCGTTGCAGGTGGTGCGCAGGGAATATACGCCGGAGAAGATGAAGCAGAGGTATCGGAAGGTGTTTCGGGAGTTGGTGGAAGGTCATGAGAATTGCATTTGATGGGCAGTTGCTGCTGAAGGGAAATAAAACCGGGATTGCGTGGAATGCGCATAACTTGATCAAAGAACTCTTAAAGTACCCGGGCAATCAATGTGTGATTCAGTGTTTTACCTGCCGCTGCACGCCGGAGCAGCTTGACAGGCTGAGGGAATACCGCACAATGGGATGTGAGATCGAGTGTTGTAAGTGGTTTCACAATACGTGGTATAAATTGGCGTGGATTTTGTTCTCGGTGCCGTACCGGTGGTTTTTTGATACGAAGGCGGACCTGACGCAGTTTTTTAATTTTGCCGTGCCGCCTGGCGTCAGGGGGAAGAAGATTACGGTCATTCATGATATGGCGTACAAATCCTGTCCTGATGCGGTCAGGAAAAAAACGCGTGTCTGGCTGGAGCTTAGCATGAAAAGGTCGTGCAGACATGCGGATCATATCGTGACGGTTTCTGAATTCAGCAAAAAGGAGATTTTAAAATATCTGCATGTTCCTGAGGAAAAGGTGACGGTGGTGCCCAACGCGGTTGACCATACGGTTTATCGTCCTGATTATTCGGATCAGCAGATACGCAAAGTGCTGGACAAGTACGGGATTAAAAAAGCGTATTTTTTATATCTGGGAACGATCGAACCGCGCAAAAACCTGGACAGGCTGCTTTTGGCTTATCAAAGGCTGTACGAAACTACAGGGAACAAAGAGATTCCCCAGCTTGTGCTTGCGGGAGGAAAAGGGTGGCTTTGTGGCAGCATTTATGAAAGAGCCCGCAGTATGAAGCTGGAGAAACAGATTGTATTTACCGGGTATGTCCCGCAGGCGGATAGTCCGCTGCTGATGTGCGGAGCGCTCGCGTTTGTGTTTCCGTCGCTGTATGAAGGGTTTGGAATGCCGCCGTTAGAGGCGATGGCGTGCGGGACGCCGGTCATTGTCTCGAATACGTCATCGCTGCCGGAGGTGGCGGGGGACGCCGGGATTTTGGTGAATGCCAGGAGTGTTGGCGAGATCTGCCAGGCGATGCGGCGGATCATGGAGGATCAGGCATATCGTAAGGTATTAAGGGAACGGGGCATGAAACGGGCAGGAATGTATCACTGGAAACAGTCGGCGCAGATGCTGATGGAAGTCTATCAGCATCTTTATGGAGGATCGTTTGGAAATGAATTGCAAAAGAATTATGATTGCGGGTTGAAATAAAAAATGAGAAAAAGGATCAAAGAAATCTATGCTTATCGTGAGATGATCGCGTCTTTGGTGCGCAGAGATTTAAAAGGAAGGTATAAAGGCTCTGCGCTTGGATTTTTATGGACGTTTTTGAATCCGCTGCTTCAGCTTGCGGTGTATACAATGGTATTTTCGGTTATTATGCGGTCTGGGATTGAGGATTATTATTTGTTTTTATTTGTGGCGCTCATTCCGTGGATCTTTTTTGGCACATCGCTGACAGGCGGCGCGAACTGTATTTTAACGCAGCAGGATATGGTGAAAAAGATTTATTTTCCAAGAGAGGTGCTGCCGGTTGCGTATGTGACAAGCCAGTTTGTAAATATGCTACTTAGTTTTCTTGTGATATTTGCGGTATTGGCGTGCGCGCGTTATCCGTTTCGGCTGTCTGCTGTTTTGTGCCTGCCGGTCGTTATGGCGGTGGAGTATGGGCTGGCGCTTGGATTTACGATGGTGATGAGCGCGGTCACGGTGTATCTGCGGGATCTGGAATATGTGCTGGGCATTGTCGTTATGGCATGGCAGTTTTTGACGCCGGTCATGTATTCGATGGAGCAGGTGCCAAAGCAGGTTCGCTGGATTTTTTACAGCAACCCGATGACAAATATTATTACGGCATATCGGGATATTTTATATTACGCAAAGGTGCCGAGGCTGGAGACGCTGTTATCGGCGTTTTTGATCGGCATAGCAATGCTGGCGGCTGGATGGATTGTATTTCTAAGGTTGCAGCGGCATTTTGTTGAGGAATTATAAGTTAGGAGGGCATATTGGTGAAACGAGCGTTCATTACAGGCATTACCGGACAGGATGGATCTTACCTGGCGGAGCTGCTGCTGGAAAAAGGATATGAAGTGTATGGGGTGATGCGCAGAAAAAGTGTGGTAGACTATGGCAATGTCCGCCATATCAAAGACCAGGTCCATTTGATCTATGCGGACCTGACAGATTTGGCTTCTTTGGTTCATGCTTTAACGATCGCGCAGCCGGATGAGGTATACAACCTTGCCGCGCAGTCTTTTGTAGGGATAAGCTGGCAGCAGCCCGCGGCAACGGCGGCGATTGATGCGCTGGGCGTGACAAATATGCTGGATGCGGTTCGTCTTGTAAAGCCGGATGCGCATTTTTACCAGGCTGCGACCTCGGAGATGTTCGGCAAGGTACAGGAAGTGCCGCAGACGGAAAAGACGCCGTTTTATCCAAGAAGCCCGTATGGAGCCGCAAAGCTCTATGCATACTGGATGACGAAAAATTACCGGGAAAGCTTTGGCATGTTTGCGTGCAGCGGCATTTTGTTCAATCATGAGAGCGAACGCCGGGGGATGGAATTTGTCACGCGCAAGATTACAAATGCGGCGGCACGTATCCGCCTTGGCGTGCAGGAAGTGCTGGAGCTGGGCAATCTGGACGCAAAGCGTGACTGGGGCCATGCGCAGGATTATGTGTATGCGATGTGGATGCTGCTGCAAAGAGATCATCCAGAGGATTATGTAATTGCCTCCAATGAAACGAGGACGGTACGGGAATTTGCGCAGGCAGCGTTTCATCATGCCGGGATCGAACTCGCATGGGAAGGCGAAGGGGTACGTGAGGTCGGCAGGAACCGTGCCGACGGCAGAGTACTGGTTCGGGTCAATCCAGAGTTTTTCCGTCCGGCTGAGGTGGAGCTGCTGTGGGGAAATCCGGCAAAGGCAGAAGCAGAGCTGGGATGGAAACGGAAGATCAGCTTTGAAAACCTGGTAGAGCGTATGGTAAAAAATGATATGGAGCTGGTGCGGCAGGAAATGAAGCTGGGGGCTGTACGATGAAGTCGCTCATTATCGGCGGCAGCGGATTTGTCGGGAGTTATCTGGCAGAGCATCTGCATCGTCTTGGGCATGAGGTGATGGCCACGCGGATGCCGCACAGCCCGGCAGATATGTGGATAGCAAAAGACGAAAAAGCCGCCGGATACGGGGCTGTCTATGACTTGGATATCTTGGACAAAGAAGCGGTTGTGGCATTGCTGGATCAGATAAAGCCAGACTTGGTCTTTCATCTTGCCGCGCAAAGCTCCGTGGCGGCTTCCTGGAAAGATCCGCAGCTAACGATCGATGTCAATATCAAAGGCAGCACAAATGTCCTGGATGCGCTGCGCTGTCTAAAGAAAAAGCCGAAGATCCTGCTGGTTGGTTCCGGTGAGGAATATGGAAAGGTTTCAAAGGAAGAAGTTCCGGTAAAGGAGACGCACGCGGTCATGCCCGGAAATATCTACGCAGCGACCAAAGCGTGCCAGAACAGCATCGGCACGATTTACGCACAGGCGTATGGGCTGGAAACGGTGATGGTGCGCGCCTTTAACCAGATCGCGCCAAAGCAGCACCCGATGTACGCAGCGTCGGATTTTTGCAGGCAGGCGGCTTTGATCGAGGCAGGCAGGAAAGAAGCTGTAATCAGGACTGGAAATCTGGAAGCAAGGCGGGATTTTACAGATGTAAGGGATACGGTGCGTGCGTATGCGCTGCTTGCCCAGATGGGACACGCGGGAGAGACGTATAATGTCGGAAGCGGCAGTGCCGTCAGTATCCGCGAGGTTTTGCAGATCGTATTGGACAACGCGCGTGTGCCTATTCAGACAGAAGTAGACAAAGAAAAGCTGCGCCCGGCAGATACGCCGGTAATGGAAGCGGATATTACCAAGCTTCAAGCGCTTACAGGCTGGAAGCCGCAGATCACGCTGGAGCAGACGATACAGGAGATGCTTGAGGACTGGCGGGCCAGAGTGCGAGCATGAAACGGACAGGCAGGTTGGTAAGAGGTGCGGTGAAGGCAGAGCAGCAGATTGGGAGAGTGTGTGATGAAGGCGGAAAATGCCGTTGAAGTATGCAATATCACGAAAAAATTTAAAGTGTATTATGACAAAGGGCATACCTTAAAGGAAAAGACGCTGTTTCGCAGGCGAAGGGCTTACGAAGAGCATGTCGTATTAGACGGCATCAGCTTTGAGATTCCAAAGGGGGAAGCGGTCGGCTTTATCGGGCAGAACGGATGCGGCAAAAGTACGACGCTCAAGCTGCTGACGCAGATTATGTATCCTGACAGCGGGACGATTCAGATGCGGGGCAGGGTTTCCAGCCTGATTGAGTTAGGAGCCGGGTTCCATCCTGATATGAGCGGGCGTGAAAATATTTATATTAACGCGTCGATCTTTGGGCTGACAAGGAAGGAGATTGACGAACGCCTGGATGCGGTGATCGCATTTTCAGAGCTGGAAGAATTTATCGACAACCCGGTCAGGACCTATTCTTCCGGGATGTATATGAGGCTGGCGTTTTCGGTAGCGATCCATGTAAATGCGGATATCCTGCTGATTGATGAGATCCTTGCGGTTGGCGACGCCGGGTTTCAGGCGAAGTGCTTTCACAAGCTGCGGGAAATCAAAGCGGGCGGCACCACAATCGCGATCGTATCGCACAGCCTTGACCAGATCGAACAGATCTGCGGGAAAAGCTATTGGATTCATAAAGGCAGAATCGCGGCAGAAGGAACGCCCAGAGAGGTGCATCCGCAGTATCTGGATTATATGGCAAAAGAAAGGCTGCGGATCTCCGATCAAAACCTGCCGTCAGATGCAGGCGGGAAGGCAGATCCGAAGCCCCCGCAGCAGAAGGCAGCAGGCGAAAAGCGCTGGGGAAACGGCATGGCAAGGATTTGCGCGGTCAGGCTTTTGAACGAAGAGGGAAAAGAGACAACCGCTTTTCGTACCTGCCGTCAGATGACGGTTGAGATCCATTATCAAGTCAGCCAAACGGTAGAGGATGCGGTCTTTGGAATCGGAATCTTCCGCATGGACGGCGTGCAGTGTTATGGAACCAATACAAAGCTTGACCATCTGGACAGCTTTTCATTGGAAAAAGACGGGCAAATCCGTATTAAATTTGACCAGATGCCGCTGCTTCCGGCGCAATATACGCTGGACCTTGCCATTGAAAGCGGAAACCATACAGCGGTAGACTACTGCACAAAGATCAAGCAGTTTGAGACGTTTGCGGATACAAGCGATGTTGGAGTGGCACGGCTACAGCATCAGTGGCATCTGGAAGGAGACAGCGATGAATCATATTGTCAGGGACGTTGTGAATAAGCTGGTGGGCAGAGAGATCAAACCGGTCTGGGACAGCATCCAAAGCCTGCGGGAAGAAATGGCAGAACTAAGAAATAGGGCAGATTCCTACAGAGGAGAACTGCGCGCGCTTCAAGACACGGCAGAAGAAGTGCGGGAAAACCTGAACCATCATAATCATGCCCTGGAAGCACATGCCGCCAATCTGAAAAACAATAATCATGCCCTGGAAGCATATGGGCAAAATTTAAAAAACAATAATCATACCTTGGAAGCGTATGGGCAAAATCTGGAAAACAATAACAAAGCGCTGGAAGCAGTTAGCTGCAATTTAAAAAATAATAACGATGCCCTGGAAGCATATGGGCAAAATTTAAAAAACAATAACGATGCCTTAGCAGCATATGAAAAGGATCAAAAGAACAGCCGCCTTCTGCTAGACAGGCTGCCTGCATTTTATGATCTGGCTGAAAGGCTTGACAGCCAAGTGGATATGCTGGACTTAAAAGTCAGCCGGCTTGGAAAAAAACAGCAACTAACACAAACGGCGCAGCAGGCGGATGAAGCCATGCCAAGCACAGACAGTACCTATGAAGGAATCGATTATTTTGATTTTGAAAATCATTTCCGTGGCTCCAGGGAGCATGTAAAAAGAGTACAGAAAATGTACCTGCCCTATTTTACAGGCTGCAAAAATGTCGCCGACCTCGGATGCGGAAGAGGGGAATTTCTGGAGCTGCTGCTGGAACACAAGATCCATGCCGTCGGTGTTGACTGCTATGAAGAGTTTGCGGCGTATTGCGTAAAAAAAGGGCTGGAAGCAAAGTGCATGGATGCGCTCAAATATCTGGAAAGCATAGACGAAACGGACGGTATTTTCGCGGCTCAGTTGGTGGAACACCTAAAGGCCAGCCAGGTGATCAGGCTGTGCAGGCTTGCTTATGAAAAACTAAAGAAAGGCTGCTATGTGGTTTTTGAGACGCCGAATCCGATGTCGCTTGCGATTTATACAAATTCCTTTTATATCGACCCGTCGCATGAAAAGCCCGTCCATCCGCAGACGCTTGCCTATTTTATGCAGAAGGCAGGATTTTCGGATATCCAGGTCATTTATACGCAAAGCAGTGAAGTCGGCATCCAGATCCCAAAGATCACGACGGATCAAAATGAGGAAGCGTTTAACGCGGCAATGGAGCAGGTGCAGAATACATTGTTCGGCAGCCAGGATTATGCGCTGGTTGCGAGAAAATAAAGACAGATAGGAAAAAATGAAAGCAGGGAAGATGGCAGGGATCAACGGCGATATGCTGGATATATGGATAAGAAAACAAAGGGAGCGTGCCTTTATGGAACAATCGTTAGGCAACGCAGGCGTACGAACTGCGGGAGAAGATCTGTTAGACCGTATTTATCGGGAAATTGCAGAGGAAGCAGCGGGGCTTCGGGATAACGGTACGTATGACTACCGCCTGCTTGCGCGCTATCGGCTGAGAAATATGCGCTGGAAAGCTGTCTCAGCCGCAAAGGAAACAGACAGGCGGTTGCAGAGGTTTGCGCTGTATCGAACATATGTGAGACGGTTTTTAAAGGTGATTTGCGGGCGCAGAAGTGGCGGAAGGAAAGTCAATGTGTTTTTGCTTATGACGCATCGGAAGGAGACATATGTCAGGCTGCTGTACCGCAGGATCTTAAACAGGGAGCCGGACGCGGAAGGGTATTCACACAACCTAAAGCTGCTTAAGGAGAAAAAAGCGGATAAGGTAGGGCTGCTGGATGCATTTTGTGCAAGCAGGGAAGCCGGCGTGTGCACAAGGCTGACGTGCAGGAGGCTGGCGGGGATTGTTTACGGCAGGAGAAAGTAAAGGATGATACGTTATGGATATTATTATTATGCACCAGACGGTTGCCCGGCATGATGCGATTGGCAATGATATCGAGGCGATGTTCGGTATCTTGTCAAAGCGGTGGAACTGCCTCGTGTATGCAGAATATAAGCTAAATAAAAATGTCATTTATGCAGACGAGAATCAAATGGAAACAATGATTGGCGCCCGTGATTCCATTCTTTTGTATCATCACAGTATTTTTTGGGAGCAGGGAGAGGAAATCTTAAAAAAGGCGAAGGGAAAAATTGTATTCCGATACCATAATATCACGCCGGAGTCTTTTTTTCAGTCATACAGCCCGTTTTATGCGGCGCAGTGCAGGCGAGGGAGAGAGCAGACGAAACGATTGATAGAGGCATACCCGGATGCGTACTGGCTGTCAGATTCCAGGTATAACACTTTGGATCTGCGGGGAGTGAAACAGGATCATCTTGGAATATGCGCCCCTTTTCATAAGGTCGAACAGTTTTTGAAAACAAAGCCGGAAGAATCGATATTAAAGGGCATGATAGAGGACAAAAAAATAAATCTTTTGTTTGTAGGGCGGGTAAGCCCCAATAAAGGGCATTTGTTTCTGCTGGAAATCATGCGTGTATTTATCCTGAATTATCATAACAATATCAAGCTGCGGATCGTAGGAAAATTTGATTCCGGCTTGCAGTCCTATCAAGAATTGCTTTTTCAAAAGATACGCCAGTATCGGTTAGGGCATTACATAGAATTTATAGGGGAAATTACAGATGCGTCTCTTTCCTCGTATTATCTGGGAAGTGATTTATTTTTATGTGCCAGTGAGCATGAGGGGTTTTGTGTGCCGATACTGGAGGCGCAGAGCCTGGGGCTTCCTATTCTGGCACTGAAAAGCAGTGCGGTCCCGGATACCGGGGGCAGAGGGCAGGTATTGCTGGACAAGCAGGCTAAAGAGTTTGCCGCGGCGATCCATGTGCTGATGGATCAGGAAGAGTATTATCACTCTATGCAAAAATGCGGCACAGACAATTTTCACAAGCGTTTTACGATGGAACAGATCAAACATACTTTTGAACAGGAAATAGCAAAGATCACAGGTGAACAGGATGAAAATAGCGATAGCAACGGTACAAGTGCCGTTTATCACGGGCGGGGCGGAACTTCATGCACAGATGCTGAAAGAAGAACTGATCAGAAGAGGACATCAGGCGGAGATTGTGACCATTCCGTTTAAATGGTATCCGCCGGAGACAATCGTTGACTGTATGATGATGGGGCGGATGATAGATTTGTCAGAGGTGAACGGAGAAAAAATTGATAAAGTGATTGCGCTGAAGTTTCCGGCTTTTTATGTGAAGCATCAGCATAAAGTACTCTGGATATTGCACCAGCATAGGCAGGCATATGACTTATGGGGGACAGAATACGGAGATTTGCATAAAGAACCAAACGGAGAGAAAGTCCGTAAGTTGATTCAATCCTGTGACCAGAAATATATCAAAGAGGCAGAATATATCTATACGAATGCAAAGAATACGGCGAACCGGCTGAAAAAATATAATGGCATTGAAGCAAAAGCATTATACCATCCGCCGCTCAATTATGAAAAATTATATTGTGAAAAATACGGAGATTTTGTGTTTTACGCAAGCAGGATTGATCCAATGAAGCGCCAGAGAGTATTAGTCGAAGCAATGAAGTATACAAAAACGAAAGTAAAAGCGGTCATAGCGGGCACAGGCGCCAGGCGGGAAATTGAATATATCGAGATGATTATAAAGAAACATCATCTGGAACACAAAGTAACGTTAACAGGTTTCCTTTCTGAAGAAGAAAAGATCTCCTATTATGCCAACTGCCTGGGTGTGTATTTTGGCGCATACGATGAAGATTACGGCTATATCACATTGGAAAGCTTTTTTTCTAAAAAACCGGTGATTGTACATCACGATGCCGGCGGTCCTTTGGAATTTGTGGAAGATGGAGTCAATGGCCATATCATAGAGGATGACCCGCGAAAGATCGCCGCGCTGATTGACGCATGGTATTTGGATCGGGAAACTGCAAAGCGAATGGGAGAGAATGGGTTCAGGCTGATGCAGGAAAAGCATATTGACTGGGATTATGTGATTCAAAAACTTTTGCAGTAGCAAGCAAGGAACAAGGAGTTTTTATGATGAAAAAACCAAAGATGCTCTATGCAAGCCCGCTGCCGCCAATGAAAAGCGGAATATCCGACTATTCTGAGGTGCTTTTGGCAGCGTTGAGCAAGGAGTTTGAACTTACCCTATTAACAGAGGATTATGATATCAGCAGCAGGTATTTAAAAGATCATTTCCCTGTACTGAACTATGGAAAAAGCCAGATTGATTTTACGGAGTTTGACTACCGGGTATATAACATTGGGAACAATCCTGAATTTCACGATTCGATCTATGAAGCGTGCCTGGCGCATCCGGGTATGGTTATTTTGCATGATGTAGTGCTGTATTATCTCTTTGTCGGCTATTATCAAAAACGAAACCAGCTTTATACTAAGGTATATGAGCAGGAGGGTTTAGAAGCTTTTTTAACAATAAAACGGGCAGTAAAGAGAAAGGGCGCGGATCTTTTGGCGCAGAAAGAAATGGCGCCTGTCCTGCCGTGCCATCAAGAGCTGTTCCGATCGGGAAACAAGCTGATGGTGCATTCCTGGTATGCGTATCAGAGGGTATTGGATGCGGGGATTGCGAAAGAAAAAGATCTTGCCAAAATTAATCATATAGCATTGACACAGAAATATGAAGGGACGATTTCTAAGAAGGAGCTGTTTGAAAAATACCGGATTCCGCAAGATGCTTATGTGATTGCTTCTATGGGCTATATAGGGCAGACGAAGTTAAATCACGTTGCGTGTAAAGTAGTGCGCAGATTCAGGGAAGAGGGAAACGACAGGGTTTGTTATGTGATGGTTGGTGAAGGGTATTATGTGGATGGTTATGTAGACGGCAGGGCAGTTATCAAGACAGGGTATACGCAGTTGGATGAGTTTGATGCGTTTATCAGGTATGCGGATCTTATTTTAAATCTTCGCAGTCCGTCGATGGGCGAGACGTCCGGGGCGATGCTTCGGATCTTGGAGCAGGGGAAAGTGTGTATGATCAATGACGGGGGATGGTTTTCGGAAATACCGGATGCGTGTGTGAAGAAGGTGTGCCTGGAACATGTGGAAGAGGATTTGTATGAGAAGATACGGGAGGTTATGGAAGATCCTGAGGAAGGGAAGCGGATTGGAGCGTGTGCGGCGGAGTATATACGGCGGGAGTATCGGGAGGAGAAGATTGTGGGGGAGATGAAGAGATTTTTGGAGGGGGAATCGATAGAATGTGATTCTACAATAGAAAGGAAATGAATGTAAGGATGCATAATAAAAGATACTATGATTCTGTGTTTTTCATAGTTTTGGTATTGCTGATCATACCTGTATTGATGTATGGAAACTATTATATGCATAATCAAACGTTAGGTGATGCAGATTTTGTTCAGTATTTTTCAGGAAAAAAATATTTGGGCCAATGTATTTTGGAAGGGGAATTTCCACAATGGAATAAATATTTGGCAGGGGGAATGCCGCAGGCTGCTGTATCAGATTTTTACTTGATAAGTACGCTGTTATCTTTTTTGCCTTTAAAAGAATATATGTATCTTTACTTTGTATTTCACTTATTTCTTGGAAGCTTTTTTTTCTATTTATATATGAAAGAATGTCGGTGTTCTTCGTTGTCATCGGCTGTTATGGCGATTATATTTGAATGTTCGATACAGATCAATGGATTAAGAAAAGGCCATCCAACGATAATAGCTGCCATATGCCTTTTTCCTCTCGTGATGTTTTGTGTTAAAAAATTTTTTCATACGAACAATAGTAAATGGCTTTATTTATCAGCAATTGCAGCAGGAATGCAATTTACGATAGGCATACAGTATGGGATTTATGCAGATATAGTTCTGTTCCTATATTTGCTTATTGTAGGGATTTCTAAAAAGTATCAAATAAAAGACATTCTAAAAAAGGCTATTTTATGGATTGGATTTTACATTGGATCGGTAGCTTATATGTTATTGCCCAATATAAGCGTTATGCGAGAATATGCTGAATATGGATCTTCCGATACGTCATTCAGCACGTTTTGCAGTTGGTCGGTACATCCAATCAAATTGTTACAAATGGTATTTCCGAAAATATTTGGAGAAATTTATCAAGCGTTTGGGTATATGTATTCTTCCGAGATGGATATTGAGCTATATTTAGGAATTGTGATCTTATTTTTGGCGCTTTGTGCATGTAAAACAAATTTTTACAGAGTAGATGTGAAGGCTGATATTGTCTGTGCGGTTTTTGCTTTTTTATATGCAATGGTGGCGCATATACCATATGTGAACCAGCTTGTTTTTCATATTCCGATACTGGGAGGGTTTCGCTGTCCGGCAAGAATATTATATATTTTCTATTTTTTTGTGTTTTCATTAGCGGGCAAAGAATTAGACAGAGTTTGCAGTGGTGCAAAGGCAGAAAAGGAAATGGACTGCATGAAAAAGATGTTACAGATAGTATTGGCAAGCACCTTTTTCATAATGGTAGCAGGGATTTTAATGGTTTGTATTTTAAGCGATCAGGCAGACAGGCTGGAGAGATGCCATTTTATAAAAGAGGCTGTATGGATTCCTATCGTGATATCAGCATCTGTAATTATTTTTTTGACAGTTATACGTAAAAAACAAGCCATGCTGAACAGAAAATATACGAAAGATATGATTTGTTATATGGTTTTGAGTTTAACATTGATCGAGACATTGCCTTATAGTTTAGAGATTCATTATTTTGATATGCAGCAGATAGAGAGCAATGATCATTCAATAAAAGAAATAAGCAGAAATATTGGCACTTATAAAGTTTGGGATGCATTTGAAGGCGTTGATGGTTCTCATGAGAGTATGATTTCACAAAATAAAAGTGTGATAAGAAAAATACCATCCATAAATGCTTATACGGCGTTTAATAATCCGCTGCTTTGTAAATATATGAAGAACTTGGGTAAACATGTGGATGATGTTCCTTTTAATTTTTCCGGGCTTATGACAGGATCGCTGAATGTGTTTCACAATCTGGTTTTTCAAAATGATGTCTTATCCATGCTTGGGGTTAAGTATGTGATAGATTCCAGTAGCGTTATTGAGCGCCAGAATGGGGAAATATTTGATACTTCAAAAGAGACGAAAGTTGTTGCATCACAGGACAATATTAGAATAGCAACGCCAGAGGACGCTGTTGGTGTCTATCATATGATGGCAGGCATTAAACCAAATACTGTTTACAAGATAAAGTTTGATCTATCGGATGAGGATAAAGAAAAAATAACGTTTTTATCAATCGATCTGTACGGAGGAGAAAATTATGACAGTGCAGAACAGGAAGAACAGGTTCAGATATCTGAAAATGCAGATGAATATACGGTATGCTTGTATTCTGGAAATACTGAAAGCGCGTTAGAAGAGATCGTTATGAGGTTTCTTGTCCGTGCAGACAGTGAAAGTATAGGAATTGATAAATGTGAAGTTTCAGAAATCATTTCACAAAAAGCATATACATTTTTTACAACGAATGAAGAGGGAACCAAGATTTATATGAATAGAAACGCAAAGCCGCTGCTTTATTTTCCAGATAAAGTGCAAAGTACAAAGGACTTTTCAGATTTTTATAACAATTCTATGCTGTATGATCTGGATCATGTTGCATATACAGACAGAGAAAGCTTTGAAATGGAGCAAACGCACAGAGAGATTGTCATTAAGTCTTATACAAATAATTGCTTGGAAGCAGAGATCGATGTAGGGAAAGACAGTTATTTATGTTTTTCGCAGTTATATTCAAAAAACTGGAGTGTCAGTGTGGACGGAATCTGTCAAAAAGCAGATATGGTAAACGGCCTGATTATGGGGATACCGGTAACTGCTGGAAATCATGTCATAACATTTCATTATAATGATAAGTCGTATCTGGCGGGGGCGATGATTACAATAGGCACTATCATTATTTTTGTTTTTGTTTGGCATCGGAAAAAGAAAAGTGCAGTAAATCCGCAATATAATAGGTGATAGAGGAAAATGCGAGGGAGGTAGTGCAGTGGTTAGTTTTAATGAACCAATCGTAATGGAACATACATTTGATTATGTGAGAGAGGCGATTAATAATAAGAAACTCAGCGGAGACGGCGAATTTACAAAACGGTGCAGCTTCTGGCTGGAGCGGTGGTGCGGAAGCGGGCATGTGTTCCTCACTACATCCTGCACCCACGCAACCGAAATGGCGGCAATCCTTGCCGGCATCCAGCCGGGGGATGAAGTCGTTATGCCTTCCTATACGTTTGTGTCTACAGCCGATGCCTTTGTCTTGCGAGGGGCGAAAGTGAAGTTTGTGGATATCCGCCCGGATACGATGAATATTGATGAAAATAAGGTTGAGGATGCTGTCACAGAAAAGACAAAGGCAATTGTCCCAGTGCACTATGCAGGCGTTGGCTGCGAAATGGACACGATTATGGAGGTGGCAAAAAGGCATTCGCTGCTTGTCATCGAGGACGCGGCGCAGGGGGTTATGAGTACTTATAAAGGGCAGGCGCTTGGCGCAATTGGGGATTATGGGTGCTACAGCTTCCATGAGACAAAAAACTACAGCATGGGGGAAGGCGGCGCGATTGTTGTCAAAGATGGCGGCAAGGCAGAGCTGGCAGAAATTATCCGCGAAAAGGGGACAAACCGGAGCAAGTTTTTCCGTGGGCAGGTGGACAAGTATACGTGGGTGGAGGCTGGCTCGTCGTACCTGCCAAGCGAATTAAACGCCGCTTATTTGTGGGCGCAGCTTGAAAGGGCGGAGGAAATCCATAAAAGCCGCATGAAGGTTTGGGGCATGTACCAAGAGGGGCTGCGCGGGCTGGAGGCTGCGGGGAGGATTGGGCTGCCGCAGGTCCCGAAGGAGTGCAGCCACAATGCCCATATGTTTTACATAAAGACAAAGGACTTAAACGAGCGTACCAGCCTGATTTCTTTTATGAGGGCAAAAGGGATCAGCCTGGTATTCCATTATGTACCGCTGCACACGGCGCCGGCAGGAAAAAAGTATGGGGAATTTGTCGGGGTGGACAGGTATACGACGAAGGAGAGCGAGCGGCTGGTGAGGCTGCCGCTGTTCTATGGGATGAAAGAGGTGGATGTGGAGCGGGTCATTTACGGAATCCATAGTTTTTATCAAAACAGGTAGGGCAAGAAAGGCGAAATCATGAAAAAGCTGGCAATTATAGGGGCTTCCTATTTACAAAAGCCACTGATAGAAAAAGCAAAGGAAATGGGGATACAGACACATGTGTTTGCGTGGGCGGCAGGAGATGTGGGAGAGGAAGCTGCGGATTTTTTTTATCCGGTCAGCATCCGGCAAAAGGATGATATTTTAGCTGTATGCAGGAAAATAGGGATTGATGGGATTTGCAGCATAGCATCTGATTTGGCGATGCTTGCCGTAAATTATGTTGCGGATAACATGGGGCTGCCTGGCAATTCCCAAAAGTGTACCTATTTTTCCACCAATAAATATGCGATGCGCGAACGTTTCCGCCAGAATGGGGACCCTTCCCCTTGGTACGTATGCATCATGCCTGGCAGCAGTTTGCCCGGGCAGGAGTTTGGTTATCCAGTGATTGTAAAGCCTGCTGACAGGTCTGGCAGCAGGGGGGTTACAAAAGTGCTTCATAGGGGCGGGCTTGCCGGGGCAATTGAAAAAGCCAGGGAAAGCAGCTTTAGCGGGCAGGTTCTTGTAGAAGAATATGTGCAGGGGCAAGAATATAGCGTGGAATGTATTTCATGGAAAGGCAAGCACCACTGCCTGGCAGTTACAAAGAAATATACGACGGGCAGCCCGCATTATATAGAAACTGCCCATTTAGAGCCGGCAGGGCTGCATCCGTCGGTGACGGAGCGTATAAAAAACGTGGTTTACCACGCTTTAAGCAGCTTGCAGATTGAAAACGGGGCTTCGCATACGGAATTAAAAATAGACCATGCGGGCAGGATTGTGCTTATAGAGGCTGCGGGGCGTATGGGCGGCGACTTGATTGGGAGCGATTTGGTAGAGGCCACTACAGGAGTAGATTTTGTGCGAGCAGTGATAGAAACTGCGTTAGGAGAAAAACCAGGGATAGGGATACAGCGGGATGGCGGTGCGGCAGCAGTGCGATTTATCCTTTCCCAGAAAGACCTTGACGTGCTGGAATTGGTAAAAAGAGAGCATCCAGAGCGTTTATTACGGGAAGAGGTGTTCCAAATGCCGCAGAAAGAAGCAGAAGACAGCTCGTCACGATGCGGGTACTATCTGTTAGGTGCAGAAAGGGCGTGTGATATAACTATGTATTTGCCGGAAGAAACGCAGGGAGATAATGCAGAAAGAAAGGGGGGGGGTAAAATTGAACAGAAAATAGAAGCCTACCAAAGCGGCAATGTTTATGATTTTGATGACTCGGTCATACTGCATTACTATCCAGAGCGTATCTATCAGATGCTTTGTTCAGGACACGGCGCTGGCATAGAAAGCGGAGGGTGCCCTCTGTTGGAGCTGGGATTGGGGCGCGGGTATTCGGCGGAGGTGTTTTCAAAATATTTTATGGATTATACTGTTTTGGAAGGCTCACAGGAGATGATTGACCGGTTTAAAGAGGGGCATCCAGGGCTACAGGTTGACATTCGGAAAACGTATTTTGAGGATTTTACTGTTGACAGGAAATATGGGGCGGTTGTTATGGGATTTGTCCTGGAGCATGTTGAGAGCCCAGAAGGTATTTTGTGCAAGTACAAGGACATGTTGGCAGAAGACGGCAGTCTGTTCCTTGCTGTGCCAAATGCAGAGTCCATGCACCGCCGGCTTGGGTATTTTGCCGGGGACCTTGCGGATATGCAGGCATTATCGCAAACAGACCTGGAATTGGGGCACAAGCGGTACTTTACCGCCGATTCCTTAAAACAGGCTGTGGAACATGCAGGGCTATGTGTAACTGCCATAGAAGGGCTGTTTATGAAACCGGTGGCAACGCGGCAGTTGGTTTCCTTGGGGCTTAGTAAAAAATACTTGGAAGCATTGTGCCGGCTTGGAAAGGATTACCCGCAGTTAAGCAATGGGATTTTAATGGAATGTAAAAAAGAAAAGAAAGGGAAGTAGAAAATGAAGGACATCCTTATTTTTGGGACTTCTGTATTTTCAAAGAAAATGGCTTACCACCTGGCTGACGCAGGGCAGGCAAACTGTGTTGGCTTTGTTGTAAATGAGAAGTATTATGGCAAGCCTGCCTTCTGTGGCAGGAACGTGTATGTTTTAGAAAAGGTTGAAAGTGATTTTGATATGGCGCGTACAGCAATCCTTCCTGCGCTTGGGTATACAAGGATGAACCAGGGAAGAAAGGAGCTTTTTGGCTATTGTCATGAAAAGGGCTATGAAATTGCCAGCTATATAGACAAAGAGGTGGTCAACCATGCCAAGTCCATCGGTGAGGGAAATATTATACTAGACCATGTCAGGCTGGACCACGACTGCGAAATTGGGTCAGGAAATATTATTTGGCCGGATGCTGTGGTTTCCCATGATGTAAAAATTGGCGATTTTAACTGTATTGCAGAGAGGGCAACTTTTGGCGGCGTTTCTTCTTTGGGGGATTTTAATTTTGTCGGAATGGCAGCAATTGTATCCAACCAGGTGCAGATAGGCGATAAGAACTTGATAGGCGCAGGAGCGCTCGTACGGCAGCCTTTGTCAACGCATATGGTAGTTTCCCCGGCGGAAAGCCGGGTGGTGCAGGCGGATGAGAAGATGCTTACCTGGATGCTCCGTTAAAGGCAGGCCAGGTTTGTTAACAGGATTAGGGAGGGACATATGGAACAGTTTTTAGCATTTGCGGCAGGCGTATTCGGGTGTGAGGCAGATGAGGTGTCGATGGGGTTAAAGTACCAGGAGTATGAAAAATGGGACTCGATTATGATGGTGCGCCTGGTCATGGAGGCAGAGAGGGCGTATGGAAAAAACATACCGATTGAGGCTGTCAGGGAGATAGAGACGCTTGCTGATTTGTACGAGCACTTAAAGTAGGAGGGCCTATGGGTCAAATAAAACTAGCAGTTTTGTCAAATGTTACCGTCGATTTGCTGCTGGCAGCGCTGCACGGGGCAAAGGTATATACGCCTGCCGGCTTTAATACATGGCAGCAGGAGGCATTAAGCGCTGCTTCGGGGATTTATTCCTGTGGGGCAGAGATGGTAGTAATCCTGCTGTATCCCGATACGTTTATGGAAGGATGGGGTTCAGAAGATACAGCGAAAAAACAGGCAGACAATTGGCTGGGCAGCATAAGGCAGCTTTCTTCTAAAATGCCGGGGGTCCCGATCTTTGTATCATCTTTGGACATTAGAGTGAGGGGCTGCGAGCCGGATGCATTTGCCAAGGCTGCGCGTGGCATAGAGGCATATTGGGCAGGGCAGGTGCAGGGAATGGCGGAAAATGTGTATGAATTTCCACTAAAAGAAATGATAAGCAATACAGGCAGGGAAAAAGTTTATTCTGATAAAATGTGGTATTTAAGTAGCTGCCCATATGCATTAGAAGGCATGGAGATGATCGCACGCATGATACAGGGGTGCTGTTTGCTGGTAAAGGGTGCCAGAAAGAAATGCTTTGTGCTGGACTTGGACAATACGCTTTGGGGAGGCGTGGCTGGCGAGGACGGGCTTGACGGAATTATACTGTCTGAATATGGGGAAGGGGCGCGCTACCATGATATGCAAAAATGCCTGAAGCAGATGAAGGAACAAGGGGTGATGCTTGCGGTTATTTCCAAAAATAATCCTGAGGATGTTAAGGAGGTTTTTGAAAAACACCAATATATGGTTTTGCATGAAAATGATTTTGTAGCACAGAAAATAAACTGGGAAGCAAAGCCGGATAATATGAAACAGTTGGCGGCAGAGCTGAATATTGGGCTGGACGCGTTTGTATTTTTGGACGACAACCCGGCAGAGCGCGCTCAGATGAAGGCAGTTTGCCCAGAAGTTGCGGTGCCGGGTTTTCCAGAGGACTCCTCGGGGCTGCCGGCAGCGGTGTGTGAAATTTACAAGCGCTATTTTAAGCAGGTAGCGGTAACAGATGAAGACCGTGCAAAAACAATGCAGTACCTCCAGGAAAGAAAACGCAGAGAGGCGAAAGGACAGGCTGGCTCTTTGGAAGAATACCTGGAAAGCTTGGAAATAGAAGCCTGCATACGCTTTATGCAGCCTGGGGATGAAGCCAGGGCTGCCCAGCTTGCCGCAAAAACAAACCAGTTTAACGTAACCACAATCCGTTATTCTAAGAAGGAGCTGCACGAGCTGTCTGTAGGAAATGGCAGCGATGTAGTCGTTGGTGAAATGAAAGACCGCTTTGGCAAAGAAGGGCTGGTCGCAGTGATGGTGCTCCGGTATCAAGAACGGGCAGCGGTAGTCGATACATTTCTGATGAGCTGCCGAGTGATGGGGCGCCAGCTTGAGCAGGTGATGATGGAATCCGTGAAAAGGTGGCTGCAAAAGGCACATCCAAAGCTGGAAAGGCTGGAAGCCTCTTACCGAAGGACTGCCAAAAACAAGCCTGTGGAATGCTTGTATGAAAGGCTGGGGTTCCGGTTGGTCAAACAGGAGCTGGATGAAGCTGGGGAATGCTGCTGGAAACAGTATAATTGCGAGGCCCGCGCAACGGCCTCGTTTAAAAATGTATATAAAAAAATAAGACAATTGGAAGGAGGAAAAGGCACAGATGCTTGAAATCTGCCATATTGGGTATGCGGTAAAAAATATAGAGGAAGCAATAGGGAAGATGCGCCTGCTTGGATACTCTTTTGGAAAGAAAATCAATGATGAGGCGCGGAGAGTCTTGATTGCGTTTGGGCAATTTCAAGGATACCGGGTGGAATTGGTTTCGCCTGCGGCAAAAGGGTCGCCAGTGGACAATATCTTAAAATCGGTCGGCCCGTCGCCATACCATATCTGTTATTGTTCCAATGATTTTGAAAATGACCTGGAAATTTTGTGCGGGGGGGGGTATAAGGTGGCTGTGCCTCCTGCGCCGGCTGTAGCGTTTGGAGGAAGGAGGGTTGTTTTTTTGTATGCATTGGAAACAGGGCTGGTTGAGGTTGTAGAAACATAAAGGGCAGGATAAGAGGGCGATATGGATGGCAGAAAAGAAAAACTATCATTTGTGGTCCCGTGCTATAATTCTGAAAGGTCTATTGCAGGGCTGGTAAAGGCAGCAGTGGAGACAATACAGAAGGATGGACGGTATGGCTATGAGGTAATATTAGTAAATGATGGGTCTAAGGATGGCACATGGGATGTCATCAAGGGGCTTGCAGAAAAGGACCAACAGGTGCTTGCCATCAACCTTTCAAGAAATTTTGGGCAGCATAATGCGTTGATGGCTGCTTACAGATGCGTCACAGGGGATATCATTGTCGGCGCAGACGATGACGGAGAGCATGACCCGGCAGACCTGTTTCAATTAGTCGATGAGCTGACAGGCAAAGGGCTGGATTATGTTTGTGCGTCTTATGGGGAAGAAAAAAAGGATTCGGCATTCCGAAATTTTGGCACGAGGGTAAATAACCTGATGGCACAGGTATTGATTGGAAAGCCAAAAGATTTTAATTTTTCCAGTTATTATGCAGCCCGACGATTTGTCATTGACCAAGCGGCAGAGTGTAGAAACCCATACCCCTATGTGGCAGGGCTAGTGCTGCAGGCGGCTGGCAGACTGGGTATGGTAGAGATGGCAAAACATGAAAGGATGTATGGAAAATCTGGCTATAGCGTGAAAAAATTGTTAAAGCTATGGCTAAATGGGTTTACAGCATTTTCGGTAAAGCCGCTGCGTATTGCGACGGTTATGGGCATGTTTGTCGCATTGAGCGGCTTTGTATATGGATGTATCATTATATGGAACAAATGCAGGTTCCCGGGGCAGGTGCTGCCAGGGTACAGCTCCCTTGCAGCCATTGTGCTTTTGGTTGGCGGGATGCTCATGATCTTATTGGGTATGGTCGGGGAATATGTTGGGCGGATTTATATTAATATAAACAATGTGCCACAGTATGTAGTGAGTGAAAAGGTGGGTTACAGGGAAAGGGAGGCTTCTGGTGCTGACAGGAAAAAGTGGGAAGCGCCCGGCTGATATTAGGGATAAAAGCCAAGGGCAGGAGAATTTTCTTATTTATATGAAGCTTCATTTTATGCTGATGCTCCTGTCTGTCAGCGGCATATGCGTAAAAGCGGCATCCGGGCAGCCATTTTTAAGCCCGCGCTTCTTCCTGTACTGGCTGGCGGGGATTGGGCTGATGGGTGTTTACGCGCTTGGGTGGCAGCAGGCAATGAAGCGGCTGCCGTTAACAGTAGCATATGCGAATAAGGCAGTTACCCTTGTATGGGGCATTGTATGGGGCAGCGTGTTTTTTGGCGAGCCAGCCACAGCCGGGAAGCTTGCCGGCAGCCTGCTTGTGGCGGCAGGCATCGTATGCTTTGCAGCAGGGGAGGGGAAGGATGGCTAAGTATACCGGGATTTTTTTGGTTGGCGTTTTTATCAGCTCAGTGGCTCAGGTATTGTTAAAAAAATCAGCTATGAAAGAATACCGTGCCGTATGGCAGGAATATTTAAACCCGCTTGTCATCGGGGCGTACTTTCTGCTGGCGTCTGCGGCGCTGCTGTCAGCCGTGGCATATAAGGGCATCCCCTTGTCGATGGGCCCGGTGCTGGAGGCGTCCGGCTATCTTTATGTTACGTATTTTGGGGCAAAAATTTTTAAAGAAAAGGCAAATGTGAGACAAATGGCAGGGCTTGGGCTGGTGGTTGCTGGGATCTTTGTGTATTCTTTTTGGGGCTAGTGCCTTGTAAAGTTTAAATATATATCAAAACCAAATATTGAAAAGCTTCCTATTATTTATTAAGATTTTAGGTTAATCTGGATATACTTTTGATCTACTTTTAAACTTTACAAGGCACTAGTGCCCATCCAGCCGGAAAGCCAGGCAGGAAGCAAGCGTGCCCCAGCCTGGCACTTGGAAGGCGCCCATGGGAAACTTGTGGGCTGGCGCCATTAGATGTTTAAAAGCCCGATTCTTTTAGAGGCATCTATAGGCGGGGTGGAAGCCGGTGTGTCAGGGAGGTTTTTGGTGGAAGGAGTGAGCATCGCCCTCATCAATTCTACAAGTAGCTGCACATTTTTGTCTGGCAGGTGGTAAATTAGGTTTGTTGCTTCTTGCTGGATTGCCATGGCACGGTATCCTTTCTTTATATAATCTGAGGATATTTAATCACAGGCAGGGCGCTTTGGCAAGAAACCGAAAGCCTTATTTCGCAGCGGCTTTCCATTTACCTACAGTATCGAAGGCCAGCGCCTGTATCGTGGAGAGGAGGCAGTATTAGGATGAAAAAGTTATGGAAAGGCGTTGAAGGGGTTTTGTGCGGGTATTTTCAGGAGAACGGCATTTGGGTATCGGGCAGCAGCCAGGATGTCCCGACCAGTTTTTCCAAAGAGACGCAGGATACGCTGTATGCGCTGGAAGATACCTCTTGGTGGTTCCGTTACCGGTCCTTGGCTATTTCTGTTTTTGCGGACAGGCTGTTATCAAAAAAACAGCTTATTTTGGACGTGGGGGGGGGGGCAATGGGTATACGACGCTGCAAATGCAGGAGAAAGGCTACCGCATTGCGCTTCTTGAGCCGTCTTATGCAGCGTGCCAAAATGCAAAGGACAGGGGGATCAGTACTGTTATATGTGGGGCGCTAAGTTATGAAACTATGAAGGATGGGTCTGTGCCGCAATTCCTATTGCTGGATGTTTTGGAACATATAGAAGACGATGTGGGGTTTTTAAAGCTGATGGGGCAAAAGCTTGCGCCCGGCGGGAAAATACTGCTTACAGTCCCGGCATTCCAGGCGCTGTGGAGCAGCGAGGATGCCGAGGCTGGGCATTACAGGAGGTATACGGCACGGCAGGTGAAGGAGGCAGCGGCAAAAGCTGGCTTTGCGGTGGCTTATGCAGGCTATTTTTTCGGGTTTTTATTTTTTCCAATCCTGCTTGTACGCGTGGGGTTTGAGAAGGCTGGGATATTGAAGAAAAGCGGGGAACGTACCGAGGAGGAAAAAAGGGAGATAGGAAGGAAGCAGTTTCAGGAACGCAAAGGCTTGGTACAGGCGGTTTTAAGCATGTTAGAACGATGGGAACTGCATAAGCTGATAAAAAATCGCAAGGTGCATTTTGGCAGTAGTATTATTTGTGTTTTAGAAAAATTATAAATAAATGAAAAATGTAATGTTTGTTTTAGTGAGGGTATACAAAAACACATAAAACCATATTGGTATTATAGTAAAATTATTTTAAAAGTTGATATATATTTTGCTTGAAATTTTTATCTACAATAACAGAGCATATAATAGCGGTTTTTTTAGTTTTTCAGAGCATCAAAAAGGTAACTTTTTCACTCCCTGTTATGGTTTAAGCAAGTGACAGTTCCATAACAGCAAACGGGGAAAAGGTTACCTTTTTGACCATTCAACGAGAAAACAGCAGATTTTATTTTGCGGCTATTTCATAAAGCTCATCTACCGTCTTACCTGGATTTTCAAAAACAATGTTGTAGACAGGCAAAAGCTCGTTCGGCTCAGCTTCCAGTTCATCAGCAATTACTGAGAGGGGCTTGTTTTTTCTGCATTTTTTCTGGATCAGAGAGATAAGATCCAGAAGTTTTGTTTTTTGAGTAACCTGCTGGGTAACTTCTTGGGTAACCTGCTTAGTAACTTTTTGAGTAATCTGCTGGGTAACTTCTTGGGTGACCTGCTTAGTAACTTTTTGAGTAACCTGCTGGGTAACTTCTTGGGTGACCTGCTGCATAAGCTGTTCCGCAACCTTCCCCTTCTCTATCTCCAGTTTTATCTTCACTTCCCGGTCCACAGCCTCTTTCAGCTTCCTGTCAAATTTTTCCTGTACAATTTCCATAACAATATCGTCCATATGGCTGACCTCCTTAAATATGTTTTTATTTGCCCGCATAATCGTCTCGATAACTGACTGGTACAGCTTGTTTTGGGGATGGGCAAGGTAGTCTGCAACCAGCTTTTGTGCGCCGCCGGCGTCGAGTTTATTGGTTAGGCTCTTAAGCCAAAGGTTATTCTCTCCTGATAATTTTTTTGTGACAATGACCTGGATGGGGAGGAAATCCCCATGGACCAGATAAATTCCAGGCTCCATTTTTTCCAGTGTGTAATGGCGCGTTTCACACAAGTGCCTGGCAAGGCTTTTGGGGAACTGCCCGGTTACGAAGGTGGCCGTCAGTTCCTGGATGGGGATACTGTCGGTAAAGGGGGAGTCTGCTTTATAAAAGCAGGCATAGCCGTATATTTTATAGAAATCGTCTACGCTTAGGGTGTCATCGGGGCTTTTGTATTCAATAATGTTGTATTTTCTGAATATTTTCCCAATGTTCTTTTTTACTGGCAGGCTTGTCTCTTTTTTGATAATCAGCACATCGATTTCCATAGGGTTTGTGCCGAGCTGGTGCTCCCTTTCAAATTTCAGGTTGTGCGCGTCTGCTTCCAGCTCAATTTGAATCCCAGGAGGGTACATTCCCCGATGCTTGCATCGCAACAAACTTTTCCCTAAACGAAAACGGTGATATAATGTAAGCGGAAAGGAGAGTTGTAGATGAGTGAGAACATACACAAATCGCACAACGTATCGAGGCTTATGTATCATTTTGTGTTTCCAACGAAATACCGAAGGGTAGTAATAGACGAAGAAGTGGATAATGTAATAAAAGACACCTGTATAGAAATCAGCAAAAGGTATGAGGTGGAATTCTTGGAGATAGGGACTGATAAAGGCCATGTACATTTTCTTGTACAGTCAGTACCAAATTATAGCCCAAGCCAGATTGTAAAGATAATAAAAAGCATAACAGCAAAAGAAGTATTTGCCAGATGCCCTGAAGTTAAGAAGAAACTATGGGGAGGAAAATTCTGGTCGTCGGGCTACTATGTAGCAACAGTAAGCGAACATGGGAATGAGGGAGTAATAGCGAATTATGTAAAGAATCAAGGGAATGAGTATAAGAAACTATTCCGAAGTGAAGGGGTAGAAGGACAAATAACGTTGTTTGACAAGTAAAGGCAGCGGTGAGGAAACTCCATACCCCGCTTTTGAGGGAGCGAAGCGAGCGAGAAAGTCAAGTGCTGTGAGAGGCGACGTAGGAGCCGCTCACAGTACTTGAGTGCTTGCACCGGGGTAGTTGATTGTCTGCAAAAAATGCAGGGTGCCAATAGGTTTTGTCTGATTCTGTTTTCTTTTG
>CAMUPC010000038.1 GCA_947090545.1 uncultured Eubacterium sp.
GCAGGATGCTTAGGGCTCCTTACATTCTGGAATCGGAACAGGAAGCCAGCCCCGCGCCCCTTCCTCCAGCGTCCCCCCTCCCCCCTCCCCCCCAACCGTTACAACTATAACTTATCCAGACTACAACAGAAAGGGGAATATGTCGATGAAAACAAGAAAAAAGATCATCACATCAGCCATCTGCTTCCTGCTGTTTTTAACAGGCATCTGCCTTGCAGCACCAGAACAGCCAGCGGCTAAATCGGATGCATTGGATTTGAAGCAGATCGAGCAGACATTTGCGCAGGCGATTAAAAAGGGAAAGCAGTCCGTCACGTTTACAGCGCCAGCAAGCTATTCCACATCGCAGATCAAAAACGCGCTTGAGAAGGCGGCAAAGAGCCAGAACCGGATGCTGGCTGGTAGCGTACAGTTTCGCAAGCAGACGAACAGCGCCAGCAGCAATGCGAAGTATACCGTTGAGCTGTCAAAGGATGCGTTTATCAAAATCAAACGGCTGAAATCGGAGTCCGCAGCCAGAAAAGCGGCGGCGAAGGCGTTAAAGGACGGGGATTATGGCGAGAGCTATTATAGCGATACGTCTTATTATGATATTTTTGTGAAGATGCTGCAACAGCATCCTGAGTACAATTATAATACAGTTGTCTGGCGTAATACGGGCGGTGCTTATGGGTATCAGGTCGGAAGGTCGCTGACGAAGGAGCAGCAGGAGGATAAGAGACAGGCGGCGGATAAGGCGGCGCAGGATGCGGTGAAGGATTGTATCAAATCCGGGATGTCTGCCAAGCAAAAGGCAAAGGCGATCCATGATTATCTGATTTTAAACTGTACTTATGACAAAAAGGCGGCGGAGATTCTTGGCAACAAGTATGACGACGCGTTTACGGCATATGGGGCGCTTGTAGAAGGCTCCGCGGTCTGCCAGGGGTATGCGGCGGCGTTTAACCTGATGGCGAAAAAGTGCGGTTTGCAGTCGATGGCAGTCTGCGGGAGGGCAGGCGGCATCGCACATGCGTGGACGTATGCGAAGCTGGGCAGTAAGTACAGCTATATAGACTGCACCTGGGACGACCCGGATGATGGGGATGAGATTCGGTATGATTATTTTGACGCTTCCGAAAAGAAGATGCGTGAACAGCATGTGTGGACGGCGGCGGATTTTCCGAAAGAGGATGTGAAATACGCAAAGTATTTTTAGCGTGCAGAAGTGCAGTCAAAGGGGCATGTGGGATATGCTGTTGAATGAAAAAAATATTACGGGAGCGCAAGCTATATCAGCCGCTGCTGTTCATAAAAGAAGAATCGTAACTATTATAGAGGGTGCTTGCCAGCATCCTCTTTTCATATAGAACAGACAATGAAGCCATCGTTTGTAAGGTGGTATAACATCATAAATTTCTGGGAAAACTCTATCCCAGAGGTGGATTATGAAAAAGTTATGCAGTACCTTATTTTTGCTGTGCATGTTTGCAGGAATCGTCACGGTGCTCGGCAGGGCGACGCTGAACCGAACGGATGCGGGCTGCATTCAGTTGGCGGATTTTTATGAACTGGAAGAGGATACGGTGGATGTGCTGTTTGTTGGCAGCAGCCATGTGTATTACAGCATTCACACGTGTAATTTGTACGATGATTATGGAATTGCGGGTTATCTTTTGGCATCGCCTGCGCAGCCGGTATGGATCAGCTATTATTTTTTGCGGGAAGCGCTTAAGACGCAGTCGCCGGGGCTGGTTGTGTTTGACGTGTGCACGCTGTACAAAAAGCAGAGCGATATGGGTGCCGCGTCGTGGCCGAGCCTGATCAGCATGAAGCCCTCCCGTGATAAATGGCAGGCGATCCGTGCGGTGAATCAGGAAGAAAAGCTGCTGGACGCGGTGGGAGCCTTTTTTTCGTTTCCGTATTATCACACGAGATACGATGAGCTGACCAGGCGGGATTTTGAAAACACAAAGCGGGTCAGGTATCACGGCTATAAGCCGGATTTTCAGGTGATATCCCGCCAGGAACTGGAGCAGTGGTCAGACGTAGACCGGACAGATTTTGACAAAATGGAGCCGGTCAGCGAGCGGACAGAGTTTTATCTGCGCAGTCTTATCAGGCTGTGCCAGGAAAAGCGCATCCCTTTGCTGTTTGTAAATTCGCCGTATTTAAACCAGACGGAGGAAAAGCAAAAGGCTTATAACTATATATTCGCGATTGCAAAGGAGTATGGGATACCGTTTCTGGACAGCAATTTTGTGGGAGAAATGCAGATCGATTTTTCCAAAGACCTGCTGGAGCCTTCGCATCTGAATTATTATGGCAGCGTCAAATATACGGATTATCTTGCCAAATGGATGAAATCGCACTGCCAGATCCCGGACAGGCGTGGGGATAAGCGTTATCAAAGCTGGGAAGAGATGAGCCGGATCTTTCGGCATACAGAGCTGTACGGCAGGGAGCTTGCCAAAATAACAGAGGCTTCGGATTATCTGGACGCGGTGAGAAGGCTGGACGAGTGCGTGGTTGTATATTATGAAAAACCGCGGGGCAAGGTTGCCGTGTACGAGGATGGAAAGCGGGCATTTCAGGGAGTGGAGAAGCAGGCTTATTTGCGGCATTTTGACCTGGGTTATTCGGACCTTGCGGTAAAAAGCGATGCCAGGAGGGTGTCGGTGATGGTAGACCGTAAAGATTATACGGTTGCGGATGAGGGGTGGAATGTGCTTGTGTATGATAAGGTGGCGAAGAGAGTGATTGATTGTGCTGGGTTTGAGGAGGGGAAGAGGGTGGAGTAGTTTGGCCCAGCGCCCCTCCCTGCAAAATGCAGCACATCCAAAAGGCACATCTTAAAAATCTTAACACAACAACACAGCCTTTCAAAAGCTGCAAGATTTTTATTCATAGAACTATTTATCAGGAAATCTATTGGAAAATAAGTTTGAAGATACATAAAAATTATGTATTCGGTGATATTTCATAACATTTTATAAAGAATTGTAAACTTAAAACTGTTCTTATAATCAATATTATTCTTATTTTTACGGCTCATAAGTATTCTATTCGTTTTTCTCATAAATTGCAACCCTCAGTATTATTTTTGTATATGTTTCATAATTTTTTCTGTAGATGGTGATTTGAAATTGTGAAAAGGATATAAAGTTTTAGGGATATATTCAGATTAGGCCCAAATAGTGATTTCAAATAGAAAAACTCATCGTCATTTCGACAGATAGGAACTGGAAAATTCGCGCAGCCTTTGATTTCAGCGGCTTTTAGACAACGAATGATATTTATAAAGCATAACATTTCTTTATAAAATGTTATGCTTTATAAAAATAGTTCTATGAAGTTTTTATGAAGGTCCATGAAGTTCTCTGGGAGGATGGGAATGTACGAATTAGATTATGCGAAAATAGGAGCCAGAATCCGCCAGGTACGCAAAACAAAAGGATGGTCACAGGATACGCTTGCTAAAAAGTGCGGCATCAGTATGAATTTTGTCGGAAATATTGAGCGTGGGACGAGGAAGATGAGTATGGATACGTTTGCCGTCTTATGCAGAGAACTGGAAATGGATGCGGATGCCCTGCTCTGGGGCGTTGTACAGTCTCCTGACACAGTTGTGAAAAATATGTGGAAGCATCCGGCGAAGCAGGATTTGGACAGTTATTCGATGTATATTCGGATTATGAAGTCAGTGGCGGATATTATGAATGATGGATAAGGACATGCATACAAAGCCAAAGGTTTTGCTTCTGGCGTCTGTCGCTTCTATGATTGATCAGTTTAATCTGCCGAATATCCGGCTGCTGCTGGATATGGGATATGAGGTACATGTGGCATGTAATTTTTTAAAAGGAAATACCTGTGATGGCAGGAGGATTCTAAAGCTTGCAGATACGTTGGATCAGATGCATGTCGTATGCCATCAATGGGACTGCCCCAGAGAAGTGCTGCCGCCCGCTAAGTGTATCAGAGCTTTTCGCCAGTTGATACGGCTGATGGAGCAATATAGGTTTGCATGGATACATTGCCATTCTCCGGTTGGCAGCGCGTTGGCGAGGATCGCTGCGCATCGAAAGCGGATCAGGGTTGTTTATACGGCACATGGCTTTCATTTTTATAAAGGGGCTCCTTTCAAAAACTGGCTGTTTTATTATCCAGCAGAAAAGCTGCTGTCATATTGGACGGATCTTCTGATTACGGTGAATAAAGAGGATGAGCAGTTTGCCAGGCGGCATCTGCGTGCGGGGCAGATTTGCCGGATTCCAGGCATAGGCATTGAGCCTGGACGCTTTTGCGGCAGCAGTGCAAAGGAGCAGGTGGCAGAACGGAGGAAAAGCAGGGAAAGATGGTGCAAAAAACAGCAGATCCCAGAGAATGCACAGATCCTTCTGTCAGTCGGAGAGCTGAGCAGAAGGAAAAATCATCAGGATGTGCTGAAAGCTCTGTCAGGGCTTTGCAGCAAAGATGTGTATTATATCATCTGCGGGCAGGGAGAGCAGAGAGAAAAACTGATGAAGCAGGCTTGCGCGCTTGGAATTGCAAAATATGTCCGTATCCCAGGTTATGTGGAGGATGTCAAAAGCCTGTATGCACTGGCAGATCTTTTTTTGTTTCCGTCTCTACAGGAAGGGCTTCCGGTGGCGCTTATGGAAGCTATGGCTGCGGGGCTTTCCTGTATCGCGTCGGATATTCGCGGGAACAGGGAGCTGATTGATTACAGAGGAGGACGGCTGTTTTCACCTGGCAAATCGATACAACTACGGGAGGCTATCAGGGAGTTTTTGCAAGATCCAAGCCTGAGAGAAACGTGCGGCAAATATAATCAGAAAAAAATAGAAGGGTTTAGCCTGGAGCTTGTGCAGCAGCAGATGCGGCAGATCTACGGAAGAATGGAGACAGGAAAAATAAGCGGGCGGAACAAGGAAAGATCAGCAGATGGATGGAACAAGAAAAATCAGCGGATATGAGAAAAAGAAAGAGCATGTGCAGGCGCCGGAAATATCTGTGATTATGGCTGTTTATCAGGCAGGAGACGGACGCGCGCTCAGACAGGCGGTTCGTTCGATATGCCTGCAAAGCTATTCCAGATGGGAGCTTTTGATTTGTGATGATGGGTCTACAGACCGCACATGGGAGATCTTAACAGAGCTTGCCGGTACAGATGCTCGTATCCGGCTGCTAAGGCTAGGGAAAAACCATAAGGCAGGATACGCCAGAAACAAATGCATCCGTGCCGCGCGCGGAAGGTATCTGGCAGTTATGGATGCTGACGATATATCAGCACCGAACCGGCTGCAACGGCAGTTGGATTTTTTAAAATCGCATCCCAAGGCGGCATTTGTAGGAAGCCGGGGTGAATTTTTTATCCATAGGATGGGAGACGACGGTGCATGTTACCCGTTTTGCCGCGCGCCCAAGGCATCGGATTTTTTGTTCTCGCTGCCGTATGTCCATGCTTCTTTGCTGTTCCGCAGGGAAGCCTTGGAGCAGGTGCATGGATATGACAGCCGCAGGTGTGCGGTGCGTGCCGAGGACTACGACCTTTTGCTGCGCCTGTATGGAGCAGGCAGGTACGGCGTGAATCTGGAGGATGTGCTTTATTATATCCGCAGAGATAAAAAACAGTATGTAAGAAGAAAGTACAGATATCGGTTTCATGAAGCATATGTGAAGCTCAAAGGCTTTCACAAGCTAAACCTGATGCCGGAAGGAATTTTGTATGCTGCAAAGCCGCTGTTTGTAGGGCTTCTTCCGGCCGGTTTTGTGAAAATACTACAGCAGCATTATTATGGGGCGATGTAAAAGTCATGATGGCAGTATGAAAAAAATAGGAATTGTAATCTTAAATTACCAGACCTGGGAGCTTAGCCTTCGATGTATGGAAAGCATTCACAGAACCTGCCAGGGGCTTAATTATCAGATATATTTTGTAGATAATGCATCCAAACGTCCGATGCCGGATCTGTTTAGGCAGCGTGCAGGCTCCGATTTTGTGTTTTTGCAGGCAAAAGAAAACAGAGGGTATGCGGCAGGAAATAATCTGGGGTTTCAAAAAGCGCTTGCTGACGGCTGCGGCGTCATTGTAGCAGCAAACAGTGACATCGTTTTTCGGGAACATGCGGTAGAAAAGCTTGCCGATTGTCTGGCTGCAAATCCAAAGATTGGAATCGCGGCGCCAAAGGTCGTCAATGCTAAAAACGAAATCCAGGCAAGCCGCTGTTCCATGCGCACAGGAATCAAAGAGATGTTCCAGGTCTATACGGCTGCAAAGTGGCTGTTTGGAAAAAAATGGAAAAACTATTATTGCCTGGAACAAGACCCAAACGTGCCGGCAGAGGTATACCATGTGTCCGGCTGCTGTTTTGCCATTTCACGCGAATGTGCACAGCAGGTCATGCCGTTTGATGAAGGTACGGTGCTGTATTATGAAGAGCCGATCCTTGGAATCCGCATGGAACAGGCGGGGTATCTTACCCGGTATGAGCCAGGCAGCGTGGTGCTGCATCAGCATGGAGCCGCTTCCGAACAGGTGCGCCCGTTTATGTATCAATGTATCTGCCAAAGTGAGATGTATTACTGTTCCAAATACCTGCACGCGCAAAAATGGCAGTTATCGATGTTCTATCATTACCGCAGGCTCTTATATTTGGTACGCAGCATAACTGACAAAGAAATGCGCGGCTATTGGAATACGTTTAGAAAAAAGACGCATCTGTTTTATCAAAAAGCATTGCAAACAAGGCAAATGACAATCCTGCACTATCTGCCGGGGCTGCCGCCAGTACGGGACGGCGGGCTGGCCAGATATGCGATGGATTTAATCAGACAGGAAATGCGGATGGGAGAAAAAGCTATGCTGCTGATACCGGGTGAGATACCTAAGAATGCAAGCAGGAAGGTCAAAATCAAAAGATACAAAAGCCATGCGCTTGGAATGCCGGCGTATACTGTCTTTCATCCCCTTCCCATACCGATGGGGAACGGGATCACGGATATTGGTGCTTTTACAGAAACATGTGACAGCCGTATCTATGTGGATTTTCTGCGCCGGGCCAAGCCGGATATCATTCATATCCATACACTGATGGGATTGCATCAGGAATTTCTGGAAGCAGCCAGGAGGCTTGGGATTCCAACCGTGTTTACCACACATGATTATTTTGGGCTCTGTCCGAAGTCGGACTTGATGTTTGCGGGCAAGATCTGTAAGGACAGGGAGTGGAGCAAGTGCGGATTCTGTTGCAGCAGCGCGTATTCAGCCAAAAGGCTGCGTATCGAGCAGTCGCGATGGTATCGGTTTTATCGGAAGCACAAGTGGATGGTCAGTATCGTCCACAAAGGGATTGGTAAAAATGTGCGAAAAGAACTGCGCGCCCCGGCAGTAGCAAATGTTCAGCGCGCGGATGCTGTCATTCCTAAGAGCATACAGGATTATTCCCGGTTGAGAGCGTATTATTTCGGCATGTTTGCAAAGATCACCTGTTTTCATTTTAACAGCACGATTGCTGAGAAAATGTATTCCAGCAGGCTTGGAGGGATACGCGGGCAGGTCATCGGCATCAGTCATTCCGGCATCGGCGATCATCGCAGAAAACGCGGAACAGGAAAAAAGCTGCGCCTGGGATATTTCGGAGGCTGGCTGGAGCATAAGGGATTTTTTCTGCTGATGGATGTATGCACAGATATGTATGCGCATGGTTATCGTGAGATGGAACTGCATATATGTTCAGAGACGCAGCAAAGGAAGGAAGCATTTGTTGTATGCCATCCAAGGTATGCTGCACAGCAGATGCAGCATATGTTTTGCCAGATTGACCTGCTTGTAGTGCCAAGTATCTGGCAGGAGACATTTGGACTGGTCGTGTTGGAAGCGCTGAGCTTCGGCGTGCCTGTTGTGATTTCTAAAAATGTCGGTGCAAAAGACCTTCTTACGAGAAATCCGGGCTGCGGCATCGAGTACGATGGGTCAGCCGAAAGCTTAAGGCGTGTGCTGGTGCACATTTATGAGCATCGCGGGACGCTGCGGGAGATGAACCGCAGGATCAGGGCGATGGGCGATGAATTTTCGTATGAGGAGCATGTGAAGCAGATGCTAAAGCTGTATCAGGAACTGCGTAAAAACCGAATGCATCAGGAGAGGGAACATGAGATTAGCGAAGGAATTGTGGGAATACCGGGAGATGGTGGCAAGCCTGGTAAAGAGGGATTTAAAGAGCAGGTATAAAGGCTCTGTGCTCGGATTTTTATGGATGTTTTTAAATCCGCTGATGCAGCTTGCAGTCTATACCGTAGTATTTTCTACGATTATGAGAATGGGCATTGACAAATTTTATCTGTTCCTGTTTGTAGCGCTGGTTCCGTGGCTGTTTTTCAGCACTTGCTTAAGCGCCGGGACGACGGTAGTTTTTTCCCAGCAGGACATGGTGAAAAAAATATATTTTCCCAGAGAAGTGCTGCCGATTGCTTTTACGGTCAGCCAGTTTGTAAATATGCTGCTGAGTTTTCTTGTGATTTTTGCAGTCGTGATCCTAAGCGGCATACGCTTAAACCAGCAGGCGCTGCTGTTTCTGCCGCTGGTGATGCTGACGGAGTTTGTACTGGCGCTTGGCGTGACGTATCTTGTATCCGCTTTGAATGTGTATTTTCGGGATCTGGAGCATATACTGGGGATTTTGTCAATGGCGTGGATGTACCTGACGCCGATTCTGTATCCGATGGAGATGGTGCCAGGGCAGTATGCCAGGCTCTTTGCGCTCAATCCGATGACGCCTATTACGATTGCTTACAGGGATATTTTGTATTATGGGCAGGTGCCTAAGATATGGACGCTGTGCAATGCTTTTGTGATGGGAATTGTCGTGCTGGCGGCAGGACAGCTTGTATTTGGCAGGCTGCAAAGGCATTTTGTGGAGGAGCTCTAATGCGGGACAGGGAATATGTAATTGAAGTGACAGACGTCACAAAAAAATTCAAAGTCTATTACGACAAAGGAAAGACGCTGAAAGAAAAAGCACTGCGTGCAAGCCGCAGCAAATACGAGGAGCGGGAAGTACTAAAAGGAATCAGCTTCCAGGTAAAAAAAGGAGAAGCGGTAGGGCTGATCGGGCACAACGGCTGCGGAAAAAGCACGACTTTAAAGCTGCTTACCCGCATTATGTACCCGGATTCCGGTACAGTCGAATTAAAAGGGCGCGTGTCCAGCCTGCTGGAGCTGGGCGCGGGCTTTCATCCAGATATGAGCGGGCGTGAAAATATTTATATCAATGCGTCGATCTTTGGGCTGCGCAGAAAAGAGATTGATCAGAGAATGGAGGAAATCATTGCCTTTTCCGAGCTTGGTGGCTATATAGACAACCCGGTACGGACTTATTCTTCGGGGATGTATATGAGGCTGGCTTTTTCCGTCGCCATTCATGTGAATGCGGATATTCTGCTGATTGATGAGATCCTTGCTGTGGGCGATGTGAATTTCCAGGAAAAATGCTTTCACAAGCTGATGGATATTAAACAGCAGGGGACGACGATCGTACTTGTTTCTCATTCGATGGGCCAGATAGAACGGATCTGTGAAAGAAGCATCTGGATACAGGAAGGCGTGATTCAAATGGACGGGACGCCGCGGGAAGTACACAGCCGGTATCTGGATTTTATGAGCGGAGAAAGAAAAAAGAAGGCAGGCGCCGAACAGGCCGGGAATACACACAGGCGGGGCACAGGAGAAGTGAGAATCCGCAAGGTAAGCGTGTTTCATGACAAGGAAGAGAGCGTATCTGTTACCTTTGGAGAAGATATCCGGTTTGTGATGGAGTACGAGGTATTAGAAACCGTCAGGCAGGCAGTATTTGGAATCTGTCTGACCAGAAATGACGGCGTCCGGTGTTATGGCACAAATACGAGAGCAGAAGAACTGCCGACGCAGTGCCTTGAGGCAGACGGAAAAGTATCTGTTGTTTTTGAACACTGCCTGCTGCTGGCTGGGAAATATGATGTGGATGTGTCGATTGAAAATGCGGCTGGTGAGACGATTGACTATTTGGAAAAGGCGGTTTCGATTGAGATTTGCAATGGCAGGAAAACATGCAGCGGTGTATGCTGGCTTGCGCATCGCTGGGATTTAGAAGAGAGAAAAGGGCTGTAGAGGATGAAATATACAGAACCGATCAAGATGTGTAACAATGAAGTCCACAGTATGATTTTGCAAAAAATAAAAAAGGGCAGCAGAGTCCTGGAATTTGGAGCGGCTTCTGGAAGGATGACGAAGCTGTTGCACGAACAATATGGTTGTATGGTCTATATCGTCGAACAAGAACAGAAAGCTTTTCAGGCTGCGATGCAGTATGCGGAAGATGGGTTATGCGCAGATATTGAGGATTATGAATGGAAAAAATGGAACAGGCATTCCTTTGACAGCATTCTGTTTTGTGATGTCCTGGAACATCTGAGGAATCCTAAGCAGGTGCTGTCAGAGACGAAAGAGTTATTATGCGAGGAAGGTTCTGTTTTTTTATCGCTTCCGAATATCGCACATAATGACATTTTGATAAAGCTGTATGAACACAAGTTTGAATATACACAGGAAGGCTTGCTGGACGATACGCACATACGTTTTTTTGCGGGGCATTCTTTGGAAAGCTTTGTGGAAGGCACAGGTTATGTAATTACAGCAAAGCAGTATAAGACAATAACGACCGGAATGACGGAACAGTACCGCGGGCAGCCGTTTTCCTGTACACAAGAACTGCGCCGAGCATTAAGAAAACGCAAAAACGGCGATGTATACCAGTTTGTTTTGGAACTGCAAAAAGAAACAAGCCAGAGAAACGGCTGTCCCAAAATGGAGGAAGAGGAGCATATGCCGCCAGTCTGTGGGCTTGTATATTTTGACAGGGGAACGGGATTTTCGCAAACAGATGTGAAAGAAATAACGGGGCAGTGGGTACAGGAAGAAACCTATGAGTTTCAGGAGACGATGCTGTTAGATGAAAATGTAGTCCGAGTCCGCTTTGACCCGGTAGAAAAGCAGCCATGCCAGGTGATCCAGATGGAATGCGGATTTGGAAATGCAGCGATACAAAATCATATCGTATATGAGGATCAGGAACTGGTAATTGATGATGACCCAAAACTGGTCTGGGATGTGCCAACAGGGGAAAGAGAATGGTCATTCCGAATCAGGATCGGCATGGATGTAGATAAAATCTTACAAGTAATGATGAACTATTGCAGGGACAGGCAGAAAAAAGACGAAGAGAATGCGCAGAGGATATCGGTGCCGGAACCAAATAACAAAGAGGATGCACAGATGGGGAGATTGGTAATGAAAGGTACTGCTGGAGTAGATATTATTATACCAATATACAATGCATATGAAGAATTGAAAAGATGTATCGAAAGTATTCAAAGATGGACAGATTTAGCAACTCACAGGCTTGTGCTGATCAATGATTGCAGCTTAGACGGAAGGATCATGCCTTATCTGGAAACCATCAGGAACGATCATTGTATCGTGATTCATAACGAGCGAAATCATGGATTTTCAGCGAATATCAACATCGGGATCGAACAGTCGCTAACCAGAGACGTGATCCTTCTTAATTCGGATACCGTTGTGACAAAAAACTGGGTGGAAAAGATCGTTTCCTGTGCATACAGTGATCCGTATATTGCTACCGTAACCCCTTTATCCAATAACGCAACCTTGTGCTCTGTGCCGTATTTCTGCAAAGAAAATCAATTGCCGAAAGGCTATACAGCAGATACCTATGCTGCATTGGTTGAACAAGTAAGCATGAAAAAATATCCTAAAATACCTGTTGGAAATGGGTTCTGCATGTATATCAAGCGGGAAGTGATCGACGAGATCGGAAAATTTGACGCAAAAACCTTTGGAAAAGGATACGGGGAAGAAAATGATTTTTGCTATCGGGCGTCAGAGGCAGGATACCATCATGTGATGTGCGATGACACGTTTATCCTGCATACAGGCACAAGCTCTTTTGAAAGCAAAGAGAAAAGAAAATATATAGAAGATCATGAAAAAATATTAGATCGGCGCTATCCAGACTTGATGCAGGGAGTACGGATTCATTGCAGGGACAATCCGACCGGCATGATCTCGCATAATATCAGAATGCGTACAAGGCTGGAACATTATAAAAAAAGAGGCACCGTGATGTATCTGTTGCAGGCAGATTTTCGTGAAGATGCCCAAGACCATATCGGCGGCACGCAGCTTCATGTCAAAGACCTGACAGACGGCATTCGCGATACCTACAATATTTTGGTGGCGGCAAGAAATTTTGATTATCTGAACGTTACCTTTTATGCAGCGCACGACGAATTGTTCTTTCAGTTTTATATCGGGCAAAAGCCTGCGTTTGAAGTGTTCCGTTCCAGTGCGTTTGCAACATTGTATGGGAAAATACTGGATGCGTTTGCAGTCGGATGCGTTCATATCCATCACACGGCAGGGCTGACGATGGAGCTGTATTACGAAGCTGAAAAAAGAAACATTCCCATATTTACGACATGGCATGATTACCACGGCATTTGTCCAAATGTAAAGCTGCTCGACGAGCATCATAAGCTGTGCCGCGACAGTAAACACAATTGCCGCAGATGCCTGAAAAAGCAGAAAAAAATTGCGGAAACGCTGGATTACATAACGCTGTGGAGAAAGCATCAAAGCCAGGCGGCAGGGATGTCTGAGAAAATCATTGTCCCATCTGAGAGTGCAAAGCAAATTGTAACAAGCTATGCTCCAGAATGGGAAGATTCCATCCTGGTGATCGAACATGGTTTAGAGCGGATGCCGGCAGTACGAAAAAAATCCCGCCGCTTAAGAAAAAAGCGTTTTTCAGTAGCCTTTTTGGGCGCGATCAATACGGCAAAAGGCTTTCGTAAAGCAGTGGAGCTGATCGGGAAAAGTGGCTCAGATATCGACTGGTATTTGTTTGGATATTTTGAAAAACCCGTACCGGGGCTTGAGAAAAGAAAAAATTTTCACAATATGGGCGCCTATCAGAGAGAAAAGCTGCCGGAGCTGATGACGCGCTATGGAATAGACTTAATCTGTATTTTACCGATCTGGCCGGAAACATTTTGCTATACGCTTTCTGAGGCAGTGCTTGCAGGAGTGCCTGTGATTGCTACAGATCTTGGGGCTGTGGGAGAACGGGTGAGAGAATTAAATTGCGGCTGGACCGTGCCGTATCAGGCATCTGCGGATGAGATTATGGAACGGATTCGGGCTGTGCGGGCGGATGTGAAAGATTATCGGGAAAAGCTTCGGAATGTAAGCAAAACAACGCTGAAAACGAAGGAAGAGATGTGCAGAGAGTACCGGGTGCTTTACAAAGAAGCGTTTGGGAAAAAAGGAGCGCAGGTTTTGGAAGAGACGGATCATGAATGGCTGATTAAGGGACATCTTATGATGGATACGGATGAGGGAAACTGTGCGGATTTGAGGAACAGGCTGGAGAGTGCGGAGAGGCAGCTTCAAGAGGTGTATTGGTCGTTTTCTTATCGGATTGCACTGATGATTGTGAAGATGCCGGTTCCTTGCAGGCGGCAGGTGAAGAGGATGCTTAGGATGCTTAAATCGCATTGGGTGCATAAGTAGAGAAGTTGAAAAATGGGTAGATAAAATGGATAAAATTGCTATATTGATTCCCTGTTACAATGAAGGAAAGACAGTTGAAAAAGTAATCAGAGATTTTAGAGATGTTTTGCCAGAAGCGGTTATTTATGTCTATGATAATAATTCGTCGGATGGTACAGATAAAATTGCAGAAAAAGCAGGAGCTGTTGTCAGATATGAATATCAGCAGGGAAAAGGAAACGTAATGAGACGAATGTTTGCAGAGATTGATGCGGAATGTTATATCATGGTAGACGGAGATGATACTTATCCGGCAGTAAATGCGAAGCAGATGGTTGATAGTGTATTAAAACGTAAGGTGGATATGGCAATTGGAGACAGGCTTTCTTCCACCTATTTTGAAGAAAATAAAAGGCCCTTTCATAATGTTGGCAATTACGTAGTTCGGAAAGGAATTAATTTTCTTTTTCAAAAGGATATCAAAGACATTATGACGGGATACCGAGCGTTTAGTTACCGATTTGTTAAAACATTTCCTGTATTGTCACAAGGATTTGAAATTGAGACAGAAATGACGATACATGCGATTGATAAGAATATGTTTACGGAAAATATAGTATGTGATTACAGAGACCGGCCAGAAGGAAGTGAGTCAAAGCTGAATACATTTGCGGATGGGATAAAAGTGATTTTAACAATTATCAAACTTTTTCGTACATACAGGCCGATGAAATTCTTTAGCCTTATCGCTGCAATTTTGACAGTTATTTCAGCAGCATTTTTAGCGCCTGTATTCAAAATATATTTAAAAACAGGATTGGTTCCTAACTTTCCAACATTAATTGTATGTGGATTTGTAATGCTTGCTGCTTTATATGCGTTGTTTTCAGGAATTGTTTTGCAGACAATTTACCAGAAAAATCGCCAGGATTTTGAAATAGAGCTGTATCGCGTGACGAAAGAGTTCTCTTGCAAAGAAGCTCAAGGGGGGGGGGTACGCGAATGAGTGAGTGGAATTGGATAGATAAATGGATTGCCCGGATTCGGTATCAAGCAATTAAGAGCTATATTCCTAGGGGGGGGGGTAATTGCTGATATAGGATGCGGGAGAGAAGCTGCATTTCTTAAATATTGTTCGCCGTTTATTAAACAAGGCTATGGATTTGACTTTAGGATTCAGAATCAGAAAATTAGAAATATAAAACTTGTAAATAATAAACATTCTGACGGATTGGATGTGGGAGAAAATAGCTGTGATGCTGTATTTATGCTTGCAGTATTGGAACATCTGGATGATCCAGGCAAGCTTTTAAAAGAGGCATACAGGATTTTAAAAATAGGAGGAATTTTTTGCCTGACTACGCCAACTCCGCTTGCAAAACCTGTTTTGGAGAGTATGGCTAAAATGCGTATGATAAACAGAGAAGAAATTCTTGAGCATAAGCATTATTATACGGACAAAGAAATGCAAATGTTAATGAAAGAATGTGGTTTTTTTCATTATACATATCGCCCGTTTTGTTTTAGAATGAACAGTCTTGTGGTTGTACAGAAAACGTAGTAAATGATTGTTTAGGATAGAAAGGTAAATATGAATAACAGTAAAAGAATTACATGCATAGATCAATTCTTTCATTCTGGAAAGAATCAGAATACGAATAATTTAGAAGAAAACAATAAAATTTGGTATTGTATAACTTGTATTATTTTAGCCGCACTATCTATGAATTCTTTTATACATGATTGTGTTCTAATGATGGCAAATGGAGACGTGAGTAGTTATTTTGTACCGAAAAGCATCCTGTGGGGAATCGGATTTGCTGGATTGATTGTATATTATTCAAAAAATTTGATGTCTTTTTTTAAAAGCAGAAGAAAGCAGTATGCTGTTATTGTTAGCTGTGTATTTTCTTTTTTTATGATAACTGCGAATTGTTTTGCAGAGTCGGATGGATTGGGAATTTTGTTAGAACAAAAATTCACGTATTTTTTGCGGTATATTGGGTATGTGGTTTTTTTTATGATACTTGTTTTTTTGATTATGCGTTATTTAGAAGGCAGTTGTTGTATACGAGAACATGAAATAAACGAAAATACATTTTTTAGAAAACATATTTTTGCATTGACATTTGTTTTTTTGCTGATTTGCTGGTGTCCGTATATTGTGATTGCATATCCTGGGAATCTGCCTTATGATCCCAGCGGGCAGTTGGCTGGGTATCTGGGGTATTGCGAACTTACAAATCAGCATCCTCCGTTTTCTACGTGGATCATAGGAATATTATACAAAATAGGAAGCAGTATAAGAGATGATAATTTTGGAGTATTTTTCATAACTGCTGCGCAAGCATTCCATCTAATACTGGCGATCTCATATATGATTGCGTATATGTGTAAGTATTTAAGGATAAAGAATGTGTTTTTAGGGATTACCTGGTTATTTTTTGGTATTTATTATTTTTGGCCATCGATGTCTGTATACGTCGTAAAGGATATGTTTTCCTTACCATTTTTTATTTACTTTGTCATTTCATTTGTAGATGTAATATATATCAAAGGGTTCAAAAAAGAAGAGTTTCGATGGATTCAAATGCTTTTTGCTGGTTTGGGATATAGCTTCGTTAGACATAACGGTATCTATATTGTATTGATTTGTGAATTATGTGCTTTCTTTATCACAAGAAAACATAAGCGCAGTGCTGTAAATTTTGTATGCCTTATGTTGGCGTCAGTGTTTTTATATGGTGCTTTTGAGCGATATGTTGCCAATGGCATTATGCCTGAACATTTCAAGAAAAATGACCAGTTATTTAAAGTAGCATTTAGTATGCCTCTTCAGCAGACAGCAAACTATATCGTTCACTATAAAGACGAAGTGACTCCAGAGGAAAGAGAAGCTATTTCAAAGATCATGAATTATGATTGTGTTCATGAATTATATAATCGGGAACTATCTGATCCTATATGGACTAGCTTGGAGGCGGAAAAAGAGGATTTGAAGGATTATCTGAAAGTCTGGCTGAGACAGTTTTTTAAGCATCCCGGATGTTATATAGAAGCTGCGGTTGGACTGAATTATCGGTACTTTTATTTTGATATGGTATTTTCTGGCCAGTTTGAGATTGTATATGGGATACTGCAAGGATATTTGTCGGAAAATCATGTATTGGATATTTATTTTCCTGATTCTTTGTCAAAGGCACGTGAAGGATTAGGAGCATATAATACATGGCAGCGCCTGAATCCGTTTTTATATTTACTGTCTGTCTGCGGAACCTATACGTGGGGACTTATCATTTTGATTACGATTCTGATAAAGAATAAATTATTTCAGTATATTGCAGGTATGATGCCATTAATAGGTATAACGGGAATTTGTGCAATATCTCCGCTGAACGGCAATATGATCTATTTGCTTCCGGTTGTAGTTATGTTTCCGTTTGCAATTGCTTTTCTATTATATGCGTTGCAGAATAGACAAGTACATGATATAGAAGGAACAAGACGCAGTTGATATTTTTAAGATTGATAGTTGGAGATAGAGTATGAAGAGAAGTGGTAAACGGATTACGATGAATAATTGTGAAGAGCAATATTTATTTGGTGTATGCATTATGATGATCGCGATAGGTTCTTTGTATATTTGGAGGAGAATCAGTGTTTCCCTTGGAATAACAGGATACTTAAATGTGGATGATTTATGTTCTATTCAATTTGCATTGTCTGGAGACCATATTTTAAGTAAATTACATACAATCATACAGAATGATCCAACGAATGTGCCATTATTTTATATCTTATTGTTTCTTTGGATTAAATTTTTTGGGTTTTATCCGAATACCATTCGCCTTTTGCCAGAAATACTTGCAGGTATTTTTATTATATTTGCAGGACTGATTGGCAAAAGGATTTTCAATAAAAAAATTGGAATTCTAATGGCAGTACTTGCGGGGTCATCGATACAGCTAATTTATGCAGGTTATCAAATCCGCTCCTATTCATTATTGATGTTATGCAGTGCACTGGTACTTTATGTTTGGGTATGTAAAAAAACAGATCGTATTTCTTTGTTTTTAATGTTGGTTGCTTTATTGCTGGTAAGTTTTTCGCATTTTTTTGGAGTGCTCGTTTGTATGGCGTTAGGAAGCTGGGATTTTGGGTGCTGCCTGCTAAAAATAAAATCAAAAAAATGTTTGGTTCCATATATTGGGTATTCTGCGATATTTGCGCCATATCTCATTATTTCTTATTTGAATGCAAAAGAAAAATGGGGAGTTTTTTGGCCGCCAGTACCAGGATATTTAGATTTTATTAAAATGATAGAGTCTTTGTGTGTGGGAAAAAGCTGGGGATTTGCTGTGTTTTGTGTTACTGCCTGCTTTTATTTTCTGTTATGGATGAAGCTGTTTAGAAATAAGAATGAATATGCCCATTGGAATGAAGATATCATGGCAAGTTTTTGGGTTGTATTTACAGTGCTTATTGTAGCATTTATTTATTCGCGTTATATAAACCCGACAAGCTCTGTTTGGGTTTATCGATATTTTTTAGTACTGTTTCCATTTGTGTTAGTTGTAGTAGCTTATGCGCTTTCTTCCTTTGGGATATGGCTGAAAAAAAGCTTACTGTTGGATAAAAGGATCTCTGCGGCGTTTATTTTAGCATTTGCATTGCTATATACCTATCGAAATATTGAATATGCTTTAATGCATGTAGAGGAGATCAATACAGGAGGTTCTGATTATGCTGCTATTTCAGAGTGTCTGGCAACACAGGATGATGTGAATAGTGATGATACGCTTGTTTTTTTCCCATATCCAGATATTTATTTTGATGGATGGATTGGGTTTTATACACAGGGAGGAAAGATAAAAAAGCCCAATGTCTGTTGTACCGAAGAGGAATTAAGAGAAGCCGGGCTATCAAGATATCAGAATATCTATACAATTGAAGTTGTATATGATTTGACAGAACAGCAGAAGGCATATATAGGGGAAACACATGGCCTGACAGCGGAAAACTATAACAATGTAGCAAAAATAAATAAGTATACGAGAAAATAATGGGGAAAGACAGGGAAATGAAGAAATTAATTTCAATTGTTGCTCCGATGTACAATGAGGAAAAACTGGCACATGAGTACTGCAAAGAAATGCTGGCCATGATGCAGGATCTGAGAGATCAATATGAGTTTGAGCTGCTGCTGGTGAATGATGGGTCGAAAGATGACACATATGCAATAATGTTGGACGAGCAGAGAATGCATCCAGAGGAAATTAGTACCATATGTTTGTCGCGAAACTTTGGACTGGAAGGTGCTGTTAATGCTGGAATCCGCAAGGCATCGGGCGATGCTGTGGTTGTTATGGATGCAGATCTTCAAGACCCTCCAGAAGTAATACCAGAAATGATAAAAAAGTGGGAAAATGGAGCGGATATTGTGGTTGGTAGCAGAATCAGCCGAAATAGTGATGGATTTTTTAAAAAATTGGGAGCAAATACTTATTATAGAATGCTTCATTTGTTTTCAGGGAAATTAAAACTTGAAAAAAGTGCCGCTAATTTCCGATTGCTGTCAAGAAAGGCGATAGAACAAGTATTGGAAATGAAAGAGGCGAACAGTGTATTTCGAGTAGTTGTTCCATATATAGGAATGAAAACGGATATTGTCGGTTACGACAGAGATAAACGATTTGCAGGAAAAACAAAATATAATTTAAAATCGATGGTGCCGTATGCACTTGATAGTATCACAGGAATATCCGTAGAGCCGCTAAGAAAGATTGTATACTTTTTGCCTATGATGGTATTGCTGTTTGGCATTTCTTTATTCGGGGGAGTATTTGCAGCAGGCATATGGAGAGATGTATGCGTAGTAGCTATGGTCATGAGTGTTTTCAACTTTTTCTTATTTCTGGCATTAACCATTATGGCAGAGTATATGGCGCAGATTATGATAGAAGTGAAAGGAAGGCCGATGTCTATTATTTATCAGTATTATCCATGTGAAAATGCAAGGAAAAAGGTTCAGGATAAAAGCAGTCTATTGAATCATTCATAAAAGTCAGAAAGAGCAGGGGAAAATATGGAGTATATTCGCGTAGGAACATCTGGTTTAAAAATAACAACGATCACATTTGGAACAGCGCTAACCATTGGTACGCAAAGCAGCGAGAGAGAATATGCAGAAGCGATGATTGATACGGCATGGAAGTTGGGGATACGTTCCTTTGATACATCAAATAATTATGGAGATGGAAAAGCAGAACGGCTGTTAGGAATGTGCCTGAAAAAATATCCGAGGCATGAGTATGTAATTGCTACGAAAGGATCTTGGCAAATAGGAAATACAGTATATGATAAGGGATTATCAAGAAAGCATATCATTTGGGCATTAGAAAATTCTTTGGACAGATTGGATATGGAATATGTGGATTTGTATTATGCACATAGATATGATTCGGAAGTGCCAATGGATGAAATTGTCAGGACATTTAACTGGCTGATCGATACAGGAAAAATACGTTATTGGGCAACCTCCGAGTGGCCTTTGGATGCGTTAGAAGAGTGTGTGGCATATTGCCAAACATATGGTTATGAAAAGCCTATATGTGAACAGTTTTTATATTCTTATGCAGTCGATAAAGCAGAAAAAAATGGAGTAAAAGAATTTTGCGAAAGTCATGGAATGGGAACTTTAGGATTTTCACCTTTATGTCAGGGATTTTTAACAGGTAAATATAGAGATGGTATTCCAAGTGATTCAAGAATAGCAAAGAGCAGTAAAATCAATTATGATAAAACGATTCATTTTTATGAGCAAAATAAGCAGCGGATCGATTATTTTCTAGCTGTTTGTGAAGATTATCATGTTGAGCCTGCATCAGCAGCACTTCAATGGTGCCTGCGAAAACAGGTATATCCTGTACTTGGAGCCAGCACGCCAGAGCAGTTAAAGGCAAATATTCGATGTATGGATCAAAGGGTGCCAGAAGAAATATGGACATTGCTGGAAAGAGAATGGAGAACCGCAGGATGAAGCTCTCAATATCAAATATAGCATGGAAAGCAGAACATGATAGGGAAATGTATCAGATATGTAAAGATAAAGGTTATCAAGGAATAGAAATTGCCCCGTCACGTATTTTTGGCAAAGATCCATATAAAAAGAAAAAAGAAGCATTGGAATATAGAAATGAACTGAAAAAAATCTATGGTTTGGAAATTTCATCAATGCAATCGATTTGGTATGGCAAACAGGGGTTTTTATTTCAAGGGGATTATGATGCGTTGACAGACTATACATATAAAGCGATTGAGTTTGCCGATCTGCTTGGTGCGGGTAATATTGTATTTGGATCGCCTAAGAACAGAAGAGTTTTTCAGCCGCAAGATGTTCAAAAGGGAATGAAATTTTTTATGGATATCTCCCGCTATGCACAAAAATATCATACTGTATTTTCAATTGAAGCAAATCCGGCTGTCTATGGGACGAATTATATTAACCATACATTAGAAGCAATAGATATTGTAAAACAGATTGGTTCTGAGTATTTAAAAGTAAATCTGGATGTTGGAACAATGCTTTGTAATGGTGAGGGTATCAAAGATGTGGAAGAAAATATAGAATTGATCCATCATGTGCATGTTAGTGAGCCGTATTTAAAATTATTAAAAGAAAGGCAGTTGCATAAAGAAATAGTAACGATATTAAAAGGTGCTCAATATAAAAATTATATATCAATCGAGATGCAGTGTCAGGAACAGATAGAGGATGTGAAGCGGGCAATGGACTATATAGGCGAGTTATCGAAAGAATAAAAATCAAAATAGAGCGGGTTGCGGGATGATTTATAAGGAGTCGGTATGAGATTAGATAAAATTATTATAGGCGGTGGTTTATATGGCTTATATGCGGCATTGCTGTGCGGAAAAAATGGACAAAATGTGATTGTGCTGGAATATGATAAAGAACCATTTATGCGTGCTACTTACATTAATCAGGCACGAGTACATATGGGGTATCATTATCCAAGATCTTTCTCAACAGCAGTAAAATCAGCACATTATTTTGAGCGTTTTCATTATGATTATAAAGAGTGCATCTTTCAGGAATTTGATCAGGTCTATGCTACATCGGCGGACTTTTCCTGGACAAATGCAGAGCAGTTTAAAAAGTTTTGCATGGAGGCGGGTATTAAGTGTGAAGAAATATCTCCTTTCAGATATTTTAAAGATGGGAAATGTGACGGAGCTTTTTTGACAAAAGAATATACATATGATGCAAAAATATTAAGAAACAGGCTGCTTTCAGAAATAGAAAAGTATCGCAGCATAAAGATCCTATGTAATGCGAGAATTAAATGTATGGAAGAAGATGAAAATGAGTATGCAGTTACGATGGAAGATGACAGTATTTATAGAAGTACATTTATTTTAAATGCAACATATGCTTCAGTAAATCAGATAAGCTCAAAATTAGGTTATGACCCATTTAAAATTAAATATGAATTGTGTGAAATTATTTTATGCAGTGTTAGTGATGAGCTTAAGAACGTAGGTATTACGGTTATGGATGGCCCCTTTTTTTCAATCATGCCGTTTGGAAAGACGGGAAATCATTCGTTGACTTCAGTAACATTTACGCCGCATCTTACCAGTTATGATGTCGCACCTTCTTTTTCCTGTCAAAATAATTGTGAATTGGGATATTGCAGCTCAAAGCAGCTTGGAAATTGTAATACATGTAACGCGAAACCTACATCGGCATGGGCATATATGTCAAAGCTTGCACAAAAATATATGAGAGATGAACTGGCGTTCTCATACAAGGGTTCGTTGTTTTCTATGAAGCCCATATTAATGAGATCTGAGATCGATGATTCAAGGCCGACTGTTTTGAAGGAATTGTCACAAAAGCCAACCTTTGTTAGTGTTTTATCAGGTAAAATAAATACAGTATATGATCTGGATGAGGTACTGCAAAATGAAAAATAGAGATGAAAATTTTGTTTCTGCCGTTATATATATTCATAAGGGAGATACAAATACAGGACGCTTTTTAGAGATGGTTAACAGAGTATTTGCAAATCATTTTAGGCGATATGAGTTTATTTGTATGAATGATGGGGCAGATGAAAAAGCAGATGCTGGTATACGAAAATTTAAAAAGTGCCATGAGGATGTTATTGTCAGTGTTATCCATATGGGGTTTCAGCATGGGTTAGAAGCGGCTATGAATGCAGGTGTAGATTTTTCTATCGGGGATTTTGTATTTGAGTTTGATTCTACGTATATAGATTATGAGGACAAGCTGATTATGGACGTATATCATAAAGCATTGGACGGAAATGATATTGTTGCGGCAGTACCTCCAGCGTCAGACAGTAAGATGGTATCAAGGATGTTTTATTATGTTTATAATCACTTTTCAGATACGAAATATGACATTCGGACAGAGCGGTTTCGGGTTATTTCCAGACGGGCGATCAATCGGGTCTGTGCATATGGAAAAACAATTCCTTATCGTAAAGCGGTATATCATTCCAGTGGATTGCAAGTGGCTGGAATTCAGTATGAAATAATAAGAGAAAAAGACGGTTTAAGATATGAGGATACGAAAAAAAGTAATACGGCTTTAGATGCATTGGTTATTTTTACGAGCTTTGCATATAAATTTTCTATGTTTCTTTCCGTAGCTATGGCTGTTTTTATGATTGCATCCGGCATTTATACGGGAGTTTCTTATTTTGGACAGAATAAGCCAGTTGAAGGATGGGCGCCTATTATGGGGCTTATCTCGTTAGGTTTTTTTGCAATTTTTACGGTACTGACGATGATTATAAAATATTTGGATATTCTGCTTCGCTTTGTATTTAAAAAGCAAAAATACCTTATTTCTTCTATAGAGAAATTATAAAAGAAAGGAACGTATACAGACGAAATCATTGGGTGGGATGTAGGGCAGAGATGAAGAAAAAATCTTTAAGACGCGAAATGCTTTTATATTTAGTTTTCGGAGGTTTGACTTTTGGAGTAAGTATGGGGTCTTTCCTGTTATTTAATCTTATTTTGGGAATGCATGAGCTGACAGCGAATATTATTTCATGGATTGCAGCGGTATTGTTTGCTTTTTTAACGAACAGATTATGGGTGTTTGATGTTTCAACAGGTTCTTGTATGGAGTTTGTGAAACAAATGTTTTCTTTTTTTGCAGGACGTTTCACGACTTTGGCTATAGAAGAAGTAATTCTATTTATATTCGTTACGATATTAGAATTCCATAGCTTATTTGTGAAAATTCCCGCACAGGTAATTGTTATCATTATAAATTATGTGATAAGTAAACGATTTGTATTTTGTACCGATTCTTAATGTGAATATTGTCGAAAAAGGGAAGGTATGCTATAATGTCAATGTTGTCCCACCAATACCTGGCAACGGGGGAGGTGTTTGGATGGAAGTAATACTCTCTTTTTTAGTTGCTGTCATGGCTGGTGTGGTTAGCCACCACATCAACAAATGGTTAGACAGTAAAGATACAGAGGACAACAAATAGCCTAGCGGGTGCTTTGCCGCTGTAAAAAGTAAAGAAGAACCCCACAACTGTACGGGAATACGGTTGTGGGGTTTCGTTCTTTGTCCAGATGGACTTATACTCTCTTTTAGCCTGTAGCTATTGTAGCATATGAATGATCAGGATGCAATATGAATTTTCATGGAAAAGCGCTTAATAAGCAATATTCTTTTGTGCTATTAGTTCTCGAATAATATGTAATTTGAGGCTATTAGCAAAAAGTATAACACACAACAGCCACAATACCCATACAAACAGAAAAATTACCTCAAAAATCAAAATTATCACAGAAAATGTTTGAAAAACAAGCCCTCATAGGTTATACTATAATCCATGCGGAAGCTATTGCTTTAGAATAAGATATTAAAATAATTTTGGAAAACACTTGAAAGGAGAAGAGGTATGCAGGTAACAATTTCAGATTCGATCAAATATATCGGAGTGGACGACAGGGAGATTGACTTATTTGAAAGCCAGTATGTCGTACCGGACGGCGTGACATACAACTCCTACTTGATCCTGGATGAAAAAACAGCACTGATGGATACGGTAGATGCCAGGGGGATGAAAGAATGGGAGCAGAATTTGCAGGCTGCGCTGGGCGGCAGGACACTGGATTTTCTGGTGATTTCACATCTGGAGCCAGACCATGCGGGCAGCATCGGCAGGCTGCTGGAGCTGTATCCGCAGGTAGTGCTTGTAGGAAACGCAAAGACATTTCAGATGCTGCCGCAGTTTTTTGCCGTAGATCTGGATGATCGTTCCATCGAGGTAAAAGAGGGAGATACACTGTCGCTTGGTTCACATACATTGCATTTTTATATGGCGCCAATGGTACATTGGCCGGAGGTTATGGTTACTTATGAAAGCAGTGAAAAGATCCTGTTTTCTGCCGATGGATTCGGCAAATTTGGAGCGATGGACGCAGAAGATGACGAAGGCTGGGCTTGCGAAGCAAGAAGATATTATTTTAATATTGTCGGCAAATACGGCGCTTCGGTACAGGCGCTTTTGAAAAAGGCGGCAAAGCTGGATATTGCGATGATCTGCCCGCTGCATGGCCCGATTTTAAAAGAGGATCTGGGCTATTATATTGGGCTGTATGATACATGGAGCAGCTATCGCCCGGAAAACAAGGGCGTACTTGTAGCATATGCGTCGATTCACGGCAATACGGCAAAGGCTGCACAAAAGCTTGCCGATATGCTGCGTGAAAAGGGCGTGGAAAAGGTTGTAGTCAGCGACCTGGCAAGAGAGGATATGGCTGAGGTAGTGGAGGACGCGTTCCGCTATGACCGTATGATCCTTGCCGCAGCGAGCTACGACGGCGGAGTATTCCCTTGTATGCAGGATTTCCTGCATCATTTGCAGAGCAAGGCTTATCAGAAGCGTACAGTAGGCATTCTGGAAAACGGTTCCTGGGGGCCGACGGCTGCAAGGACGATGAAGGCAATTCTTGAGACAATGAAAAATATATCGATTGTAGAACCGGTTGTTACGATTAAGTCTACGCTGAAAGAGGAGAATATGGCGGATCTGGAAGCGTTGGCAGATGCTATTGTGGATGCCGGGGTGTAAGCGGTACGGCGTTCAGGCTGACTAAAGGTTGCAGGCTGGCGGGTGGGATGCCATCTTTGCCAGTCTGTTTTTTGTTTTCGTGGGAGGGACGCTGGGAGAGAGGATGGGCACGCCCTGACTGCGGCTGGTTTTCGAGAACGCTGCTAAAAAAATTACGGTGTTCGTGTACCGTGCTCATTCCCAGCAGCTTCCTGTTTACTTGCAGCAATAGCACGGATTAGGATGCGCACGATTCTATACGGACAACAATTTCTGCATAGATCAATACTGGCTGTTTGACATCCTTTTTTAGAACTTGCGATAACCAGCCGGAGGAAGGGGAGCGGGGCTGGCTTTCTGTGACTATGGAAAAATGTTAGGAGCCCTTAGCATCCTGCTGAATAACCCAGGGGCGAAGCCAAGCGGCACCTTTAGCTGCTGGCGGAAC
>CAMUPC010000039.1 GCA_947090545.1 uncultured Eubacterium sp.
TGCCTCAGCGTAACCGCAGGATGCTTAGGGCTTCTTAACCTTCTGGAACGGACGCAGCCCGGGCGTGCCAATCCCCTCTCACAGCGTCCTCATATCCACAAAATCCCCCACTTGTCCCCTCCCACACCCTCAATGCAAAAGAAAACTCACCCCTTCAAACGGCATATTCCCACCCTGCGGCTGCTTTGCCAAATACTCCGTATGCATCCGCTTATTTTCCATAAAAACTTCTGCCTCCAGCTCTCTTGCCGAGATCAGCCCGCACCCCTGCCCTCTGATAATAATCTGCTCCATCCCGTCAGACGTAGCCACCATAACACGGTATTTCCTCCCATTCTCATGCGCAAAGCGCTCAATATACTGGTCAGCAGTTTCTGCCTCCTTCGTATACACGACATGGATATTGTGGTAGTCATAATACTCAGTCTGATGACCTTCCACACGGTACGCGTCAAATACGACGATCAGCTCGCACTTTTTCACCGCCTGATAATTGCACATAATATCCAAAAGGCGCCCTCTTGCCCCGTCAATATTGTCTTTCGCAATCTCGCTTAATTCCTTCCATGCAAAAATAATGTTATACCCGTCGACCAGAAAATACTCTTTCCTGCCGGAAGGCTTCTGTTTTGCTTTTTCCTCTCTGGTTTGTTCGGCCGTGGTGTCTTTGGTTTCCTGCGTCCCGTATACCCTTTTTTTCTGCTGTGGGGAATATCTGTTCTTTCTTGTTTTTTTTCCCTGGTTTGCCTGGTATGTGCCTGCGATAATCTGGTCAACCTCGTCCGTGCCGATGCTCTCGCTGCGGACGGACGGCGCGTGTTTTTTTAATTTTTCTGCTTCTTCCAGCAGGCGCACTTCTTCGGGCTTTTGAATCGTAAGCGTGCTCTCAAGGTGCATATAGTCGCTGACTTCATACCATTCCACGACAAATCCGGCGCCGTGCGCGCAAAATACTGAGGACGACGGATGCTCCAGGTCGCTTTGCGGGTCATACTGCTTTTGTTCCAATACTTCTTGTGTATTGTGGCATGGCGCGTAGCCGCCCAGCGTGCACTGGAGCCTTCCAAGCCCTCTTGTGTATTCTGTAACCTCTTTTTGGTAGCCGCGCATGGTAACAACGGGCGCTCTGCCTGTCAGGATTGCGGTGCCGTTTTCCATGGCGGGAAGCTGTATGCTGCCGTTCATAGTTTCAATATCCGTCATTGCCCTGCCGACCATCCCTTCTGGAAGCTCCAGGCGAAACTCATAATAAGGCTCCAGCAGCACGGACTGTGCCTGCATCAGCCCCTGGCGTACGGCGCGGTAGGTCGCCTGCCTGAAATCCCCGCCTTCTGTATGCTTTAAATGCGCCCGTCCTGCTGTCAGCGTGATTTTGACATCGGTCAGTGCCGATCCGGTCAGTACCCCTTTATGCTCCCGTTCCTTTAGATGCGTCAGCACAAGCCGCTGCCAGTTGCGGCTTAACACGTCCTCACTGCATGAGGAAGCAAACTGCAGGCCGCTGCCGGGCTCTCCTGGTTCCATCAGCAAATGCACTTCGGCGTAATGGCGCAGCGGCTCGAAATGCCCGACGCCTTCCACCTGATCGGAAATCGTCTCTTTGTAGACGATATTGCCGCGCCCGAACTGTACAGGCACGCCAAAACGTTCTTCCATCATTCCCGTCAGTATTTCTAGCTGCACTTCGCCCATAAGCTGCGCCTGGATCTCCTTTAGCTGCTCATTCCAGACGATATGAAGCTGCGGCTCCTCTTCTTCGAGCTGGCGCAGCTTGGGAAGCATCACAGCCGCGTCGCAGCCGTCGGGCAGGACGACCTGGTACGTCAGCACCGGCTCCAATACGGGAAGCGCAGAATCCGGCTCTGTACCAAAGCCCTGCCCCGGCATCGTCTGCGTCAGCCCGGTCACGGCGCAGATTGTCCCGGCTTCTGCCTGCCCTGCCGCTTCAAATCTGGCGCCGGAATAAATACGGATCTGGTTTACCTTTTCCTCCCATCTGTTTTCCTGTCCGTCCAAAGTGCTCTTGCCGGATAAGGCCGAACGCGCTTTTAACGTACCCCCGGTAATTTTTAAATAAGTCAGACGGTTTCCCTGCTCGTCTCTCGCGATTTTAAACGCCTTTGCAGCAAACTCTTTTGGATAATGCGGGGCTTTTGCATACCTCGCAAAGCCGTCCAAAAATTCCTCTACACCAGACAGCTTCAATGCGGAACCAAAAAAACACGGAAATACTTCCCGCCGTAAGATCATCTCCCGAATACAGTCATCCTCCACCCTGTCCTGTTCCAGGAACTGTTCCATTGCCGTCTCTGCGCACATAGCAAGCGCATCATAAAACGACTCCTGCCCCGGGTCAGTAAAGTCGACGCAGCTTCCGTCCAGCCGCCTGCACAAGCCGTCCAGCAGCTCCGCCTTATGTAGCCGGTATGATTCGGACTGCGGATCTGCGTCCTGTCCAGCCGCCTGGTCCATCTTGTTCACAAACAAAAAAACCGGAACCTGATACCGTTTTAACAGCCTCCAAAGCGTCTGCGTATGCCCCTGTACTCCATCTGCGGCACTGATAATCAGCACCGCATAATCAAGCACTTGCAGCGTCCGCTCCATCTCCGCGGAAAAATCCACATGCCCCGGCGTATCCAAAAGCGTGATGGAAAGATCTTTCCAGCTTAACACCGCCTGCTTGGAAAAGATCGTAATTCCCCTTGCACGCTCCATCTCATAGTTGTCTAAAAAAGCATCCTGCTTGTCCACGCGTCCCATTTTACGGATGCTGCCGCTCGTATATAAAAGCCCCTCGGATAATGTCGTTTTGCCGGCGTCCACATGAGCCAAAAGCCCTATACAGACCCGCTTGTTCGGCTTATTTTCCGCTGTATCGCCCATGAAGCGCGCCCCTTCCTGTTTCATCCAGCGTCCTGCACCGGTTCAGGCAGGCAAAAATCTCCTGCACGCGCGGCACAGCCAAGTTACATGGCAGATATCTCCCCTCACAGACGGCGCCGATTCCTTTTTTCTGCACCAGCTCTTCCAGCAGACGCGCAATCTCCCGCAAATCTCTTTTTCCGTCAAAAAGATGCTGCTTTGCGTATTTTACCATATATCCAAGCGCCATCGTCTGCTCGCTGTCCACAAGCTGTTCCACATAGCGCAGCTCAACCGTATCCCGGTCGATGGATACGGCATCCTTTCCCATGCCCTTAATTTTCATCCGGTCATTTTGCGCAGCCTGTTTTGCGGCTGCGAACACCCGGTGAAACTCCGGCCTGTCCGCCGCCTTAAGTGCTGGCTTGTCCCTTGTGATATCCGCAAAGCGCGCGGCTTCCTGTTTTGCCGTCTCCGTAATCTCCTGCGGCTGATACTGCATCATCTGGATCACATGGCTTGCCTTGTAAAAATAAGACCCGCAGCTTCCTGCCACCAGGATGGTAGAAATGCCGTACTCGCTAAACAATTCCTCCACCCGGTCAATAAACGGCGTAATCGGCTCCATTTTCGGGTGCACGACCCGCGCCATCAGCTCGTCCCGGATCATAAAGTTGGTCGCACTCGTATCCTCATCGATCAAAAACAGGCGCGTCCCCGCTTCCATCGCCTCAATTACATTCGCTGCCTGCGAGGTGCTGCCGCTGGCGTCCTCCGTCACAAACGATTTCGTATCCTTGCCGTTTGGCAGCCCGTTAATAAACATTGAAATATCCGTCTTTTGAATGCTCCTGCCGTCCTCGGCACGGATCTTGACCGCCGTATCGTCCGTAATCACATATTCCCTGCCGTCCCCGGCAATGTGATTGTATACGCCGCGCTCCAGCGCTTTTAATAACGTAGACTTCCCGTGATAGCCGCCGCCTACGATCAGCGTTACGCCCCGCTGGATGCCCATGCCCCGAAGCCTTCCGGCATAAGGAAGCTCCAGCTCTACCGCCAGGGACTGTGGGGAAGAAAATACAACGGCATGTTTCATCGGACGGTCAGAAACCCCGGATTCCCTCGGCAGCACAGCACCGTCGGCGACAAACGCGGCAAGCTGTTTCTCAGCAAGCTGCTCTCTGATAAACTGCTGGTCCTGTGCCAGCTCATATACTGCCTGCAAATGCTGTTTGTCCGTGTTTTTATAAAACAAAGACTGCTGCACGCATTCCGGCAAAAACCGGAACAGGATCTTGCCAAGCTCCCCGGCATTGATCGTACGCCCGTTTGCCGGAAACCCTATTTCCAGGCGCAGCAGCACATCCCCGCTGCCAGGCGTGATTTCTATAGCGCTGCGCTCCAATACCTCCTGCCCCGGACGGCTGACCGAGATCAGCCCGCTTTTCCCAGAGCCCTTTGCCTTATGCGAATACTGCTCGATCTGTCTGCCGAACCGCCGTACCAGCGCGTCCGCAAGCGCAATGCGCGTATGCTTTTGATCCGTCATTTCCGCCGGAAACCCAGCCTTTTTTCCATCCACACGGACGCTTACTTTTGACGGAGACGCAAACGGGTCGCCCTGCACATGGTCGATGCTCAGCACATAATTGGCAAACTGGTAAGCGCCTGCTGTATCTTTATACGCCGGATACCCTCTGTGGTCTATCCGGCGCAGTATTTCCTGCAATTCTTCTGACTGTTTCATTTTTCTGCTCCTTTTTGTTTTTTGTGTTATGATTCTGTTTCGTTTCTGCTACATTTCTTTTTTATTTCTGCCTCATTTCTATTTTATTTCTGCTTCATTTCTTTTTTATTTCTGTTCCAAGTATTCCCTTCGCGTTTCTCCCTATCCGAGATCCATGCTGCATTCAAGCCGCAGCTTCTGTAAAATCACAATAATCCCATCCGCTCTCCGACCGGAACGTATACTTTTTCTCTTCGCCTGCAAAGCTCCAGGAAAATTCCCCTTCCATATCCAAAAACGAATGCGCCGCCGCGATCTCGTCCAACACCTGCGCGACGTCCAGTACAAACGACTGCGCATCCTCCAGCGACGTACAAGCCTCCTCGCGGATCTCGTTTTCCACATAAAACCGCAGCGCAAACGCATCCAGGTCGCTTTCATCGTCAAACGCCGCAGTTTGCAGGTATGCACTGCGCGAGCCTGCAAACTGGTTTTTTACAAACGCGATGCTTGAATGAATCCTGGACTGCCCGATATCTTCTGCCTCCATGTAGATTTTATAACAAATGCTCAATGGTTCCGTCATAGTCTGTTTCTCCTTTTCGTAAGTTTTCGCAAAACTCCATTTTATGCAAGCTGCGTCATGCCACCTGTCAGTATCCCCAAATTATCCGCATAAATCCCCGCAAACTGCTCCATTTGCAGCGGATTCACTCCCTGCCCTGCCTCGATCGTATAGCCCGGACGGTTATACTCTTGGATAAACCAGTCTTTATATCCGGCATTGCCCGAAGCGCTCGGCGTCTGCTCCACCGCATAGCCGCTGACATCCTGAAAATACATGGCAATCCGGTAGGAATCCGCAGGCTCATAATCCGCGTATTTCCAGTAAATCACCTCTCCCTGTGTATGATAAGCAAGAATCAGGGAAAAATCATTCCTTTTCGTATATTCGTAAACCGCCCTGCTTTCCGGTGCGGTTAACGGCGCTTCGCCAACAAAATCCCTTGGCGCAGGCGTACGGTAGCCCTGGGCATATTTGACTTCCTTTGCCGTCTCCCACCCTGCCGGGAACTGGAGATTTAAGTCCGTCCCTTCAATATTCGCCTTCCAGCCCTGCGGAAACGGGATATCCGGGTACGCTGCCGCAATCTGCACCGCACTGTTTAAATAATGCGGATCATCCAGCACACCATTCACAAGGTCTACCCCATCAGGATTGACCAGCGGCATCAAAGACAGGCTGTATCCGTAATACAGCCAGGAAGCAGGCACCCCGCCGACCTTCTGCCCAGCCGCATACGCCTGTGCATAGTCTTCTGCAAACTTTAGCAGCACCGGCGTTGTAATCCATTCGTTCGCATGAAACGAGGCATTATAAAAGACCTGCTTTGTCCCTTCCCCAATCCGAATCACAGACAGCTTCTGCCCCATCACACTGTTTCCAACAGGCTCCTCATGCAAAAACGGATACCGCACCATCAGCCCTTCCAAAATCCAGTTCGTCAGCAGAGAAGTATACGGCACCTCTTCGGATACGAGCGGAAAATCAAACGGCACAAGCAGCACTGTCCCTATCTGCATCGCGGCAGGGTCTACGGTCGGATTCGCCCCCGCAATGCTGCGCACTGAGGAATGCAGTTTGCCTGCAATTTCCCAGAATGTATCCCCCTCTTTTACCTGATATGTCGTATACCCTTTTAGATAAGGAAGCAACTGGTTCCACTGCGCTTCTTCCACCTGGCAGGCTGATTCGCTGCCCAAAAAAGTGCGCAGGAAATTACATGTCTCCTTCCCGAAAATGCCGTCGATTTTGACAGGATAGCCTGCTCGTGACAGTGCAAGCTGCACATACTGCACCAGTACTCCCTGGTCGCCTGGAACTAATTCCCTCATGCTTACTCCCGTTTTGAATTATTTCTTTATTATATGACAGATTGCTGCTTTGTTGACTAATTTTTCTGTCTGTGCGTGTTGTGATATATATTCAAATTTAGGGGGAGATGCGGAAAGGACGCTGGAGAGAGGGAAGCGGGGCTGGCGTCCTGTTCCTATTCCAGAATGTAAGGAGCCCTAAGCCTTCTGCCGCTACATTGCGGCTCCGTCCGGGCGCGGCACCTAGTTCGCCCTGGCGTTCCGCCAGCAGCTAAAGGTGCCGCTTGGCTTCGCCCCTGCGTTATTGATCAGAAAGCTAAGGGCTCCTAACATTCTTCCAACGTCGCAGGACGCCAGCCCCGCTTCCCTCTCTCCGGCTGATTTTCGCAAGCTCTAAATAACTGACAGCAGACGTTGCTGAAAACGCCGCGAAATAAGGAGCCTGGGCGAACAGCCACATGCCGCAGGAACTGTGCAGAAACATCGGCTGACACATTTGTAGAACTTGCGAAAACCAGCCGGGAAAGGGGATTGGCGCGCCCGGCAGGTGGCCTTGTAAGAATGTTTAGAAGCCCTTAGCCTTCTGCGGGATAACGCAGGGGCGAAGCCAAGCGGCACCTTTAGCTGCTGGCGGAACGCCAGGGCGAACTAGGTGCCGCGCCCGGACGGAGCCGCAATGCAGCGGCAGAAGGCTTAGGGATTCTTAACATTCTGGAGCGGACACCTGCCGGGCGCGCCAATCCCCTTTCCCGGCGTCCCACCCGCAAAAACACAACACGCACTCGAAATTCCCGCACTACTCCGCACACCCACAAGACTTTTGAAACAGCAAAAACCCCAGCACAAACAACACAACAAGCGACCCAATCCCATACTGGATACTCCCCGTCAACTGGCTCGTAACACTCACAAGCGTCGTCCCAAGGAAAGACGCCCCTTTCCCGCAAATATCAAAAATCCCAAAATACTCCCCCGACTGCTCCTTTGGAATAATCTTTGCAAAATACGAACGTGACAATGCCTGCACTCCGCCCTGGAACAAGCCGACGCAGACTGCCAGTATCCAGAACTTTGTCTGGGAATCCAGCGTCATTCCAAAGACGGTAATCACCGTATATGCCGCAATGCAGACGGAAATAAGCATCCTTGGCGAATAACGTGCCGACAGCCTGCCAAATACAAGCGTTGCCGGGAATGCGACGATCTGTGTGACTAACAGCGCCAGCAAAAGCCCAGTTGTGTCCAGCCCAAGCGCTGTGCCGTATGCGGTCGCCATATCGATAATGGTATAGACTCCGTCGATATAGCAAAAAAACGCCAGCAGAAACCAGAGCACCTTGGGATGGCTGCGCATGTTTTTTAACGTATCCCACAGCCTGAGAAAGCTGCCGCGGATGATTGTGCGCTGGGCTGGCACATAATGGATCTGGCGGAACATGCGCCACAGCGGTACGGTGGACAAAAACCACCATACTGCGGAAATCACAAATGCGGCTGTCATCGCCTGCATCTGCGTAATGCCGATTGCATCTGAGGATAATACAAGCGCCAGCCCTGCGATAAACGGTATGCAGCTTCCAATATATCCAAACGCAAACCCTCTCGCCGATACTTCGTCCATCCGTTCTGGTTCTGTCACGTCTGACAGCATGGCGTCGTAAAAAATCAGGCTTGCGGAGAAGCCGCATTTTGCGATTACAAATAGTATCAGAAACGCAAGCCACGACCGCATAAACCCAAGCAGCAGGCATCCAGACGTGCCAAGCAGCATACTGCCGATAAATATGGGTTTTTTAAAGCCCTTAAAATCGGTCATTGTGCCAAGCACGGGGCCTAGTACCGCCACAATGATTGTTACTGCCGAAGCCGCATATCCCCAGTAGGCAAGATAGTCGATGGAGGAAATTCCCGCTTCACTGGCAACCGCGTTAAAATAAATCGGAAACAGTGTGGATACAAGCAGGATAAACGCCGAATTTCCTACGTCATATAAGATCCATGCCTTTTCTATATGTGTCAGCTTCATTTTCGCAGGCATAAGCTCATCTCCTTTCGGTACGATGCAAAAAAGCCAAAATCTCATCAAAAAACTGCAAGCGTTCCCGTTCCTTTGCATGAAAGATTTCATGCTTCGCATCTAAAAACCAGACAAGGCGCGCGTTTTTGAGCTTGCCCGCAAACCTACAGATCTCATCCGTATCTACCATATGGTCTCTGCCTGCCGCGCATACTAGTACCGGGATCTGGATCTTTTCGATATTTTGCGCCGCCTGCACATAGACGGCGGCGGCTCCCGCTGCGCATACCCAGGCGTACGTTGCGCCGCTTGTCCGGCATCTTTCTTTGCGAAGCCGCATCTGGTGTGCGTACAGATACCGTGCCATCGAAAGGCTGCTGCTGCGCTCAAAGTTTGGCTTTTTTGAAAATCCGTGCTGCCCCGCCGCATACGCTTTGCCGAAGCCGCATCGGGTACAGATCCTTGCAACCGCCATCGCAGCCGGGTACGGCAGCCCTGAGACTTTCATCTGAATCATTGGCGCCGATAATACCGCCTTTTTAAAATCGTTCGGATAACGCTCCAAATACAGCGCGCCAATAGCGCCACCCATAGAATGTGCAAATAATATCATTTCATTCTGAAATGGACGGACAATCTGATTGACAAAATACCGCAGGTCCCGCACATAGTGCGCAAAGCTTTTGACATAGACCTTTCCCATATTGGAAAGCACACGCTGCGACCTGCCGTGGCCGCGGTGTTCCGGGACAAAGACGGAATACCCCGCCTGTAAAAAATAGTAAATCACCTCATGGTATTTTTCCTCAAATTCACTAAAGCCGTGCGAAATCACAATGCTGCCCTTCGCATGTTCCTGTACGTACATACAGTAAAAAATCTGTGTGCCGTCAAAGCTTGTAAACCTGCCGCAGCGCCGGTATTTTTTTAAATACGGCTCTGCGGTATGCGCCATCTGCTCTAAAAACGCATCTTCCTGCAAATAAGTTATTTTCATTCGTTCTGTGTTTGTTTTTTTCATCGTATTCATCCTGATACCGCCGCCAGTCATAACAGCTTTTCCAGTTCCCGCACAAGCTCTGGAACCAGCTTTCCGTCCTCGTATTCATCTGCAACAGCCCTGGCAAGCTTTGGATCGTTTGTAATCATCGCGTCGGTATCATTTTCACAAAGCAGGCGCATATGCTCTTCTTCGTTGACCGTCCATACGTGCACCTTAAGCCCGTGCCTTTTGCATTCCTTAAAAAAATCAGGATACTGTACGTTAAAAACCGCCGGATGCAGCGCATCAGCCTGCACCGTATGTTTGGCATATTCTGCGGCACCGATGATCCCGTCCTGATAGAGCATCCCTGTAACCGCATCTGGACACAGCCGGCGGAGCTTTTGCAGCGTATAATGATTAAAGGAAGAATAAATGACACGTTCCTGCATCCCCATACGCTTTGTTACGTCCAGCACCTGCTCCTCTATCTCAGGATAAAATACAACGCCTGTCTTAAGCTCCACATTGACCGTTAAATTCGTCGGCTTTACCAGCTCATACACCTCTTCCAGCGTTGGGACAGCCTGTACGCCAAGCTGCGGAAAATGCTGGTTGACATTGATCTTTTTAAGCCTCTCATACGTCAAATCCTTGATCCAGCCGGACGCCCTGCTGACGCGGTCAACCGTTTCATCATGGATCACGACAAGCTTCCCGTCCTTTGTCTGCTGCACATCCAGCTCGATTCCGTCGGCTCCCAGTTCTGCCGCCTGTTCAAATGCCGCCAATGTGTTCTCCGGTGCATAAGCACTGGCTCCTCTGTGAGCCCATACAAGTGTTCTCTTCATAACCTTATTACCTTCATTCTTAATTTTTAAAGCTGCTCTAACAGCCCCCGAATCCCTTCCTTTTCATAGATGCCACGGTAATATTCCGCCTCGTCCCGGATCAGTTCGTCAATCACCTGCATTCCAAGCAGCTCCACCGGCGCCCGGTCGTCTGTCATCACATAGCTGCCTGGCTCATAAGGCGTAAGCCCCTGCGCTACCTCGCTGATCAGGTCGAACAGCTTTGTGTCGGGGGTGAGCGCCAGATTGTCCTGCATCATATTGATCATATTTTCCATATCCCTACCCGGCGAAGCCTGGGCAAACAGCTCCCGGTTTGTAGATCCTGGGACGTCCACGGTATAGACTGTATCAAAGACATGTGCGATCGTATCCGACAGGTATTGGTTGATATTGCCCTCCTTCGTGCCGCGCATGTTCATATTGACGACCATCACGCCGTCCCGCTTTAAGTGGTTTTTCACCATCGTAAAAAACTCCACAGACGACATCTGGAACGGGATCGTAATGTCCTGATAGGCATCTACCATAATCACATCATACTTATGATCAGACGCCTGCAAATATGCACGCCCGTCATAATCCGCGACCGCAATGTGGGACGGCATCGCAAAATAATCCCTTGCAAGCGCCGTAATCTTCTCATCGATCTCCACACCCTCGATCTGCATATTTGGAAAATACCGCATACACTGTGATGCAAACGTCCCGGTGCCCATGCCGAGCACCAGCACATCCATTGTATCTTTTTCGTAGACGCCTGCCATAAGCGGAGCCGCCATCGCATAGTCATAATACATCCCAGTCAGGCTGTTGTCCTTTTTTAAGATCGACTGCACGCCAAACAGTACATTGGTAGACAAAATCACGCTGCTGTCCGTCTCCTTGACCTGCAAATAATTGTAGACAGACTCCCCTTCATACGTAAGCCCTGTTTCCCAAAACGCAAAGCTTGTGCTGCTCCCAAACAGGCAGCAGGCAAGATACAGGCACAGGCTCACCAGCGTTCCTCTGCCGCATCCCCTGGTGTTCCAAAAATAAATAAGCGATAAAAGCAGCAGGATTCCCGCAAAGATCAAAAATGTCACCGACGTCCCGACTGCCGGGATCGTCACAAATGTCGGCAGAAAGGTCCCAAGGATACTGCCAATCGTATTGGACGCATTGAGCATCCCTACCGTTTTCCCGTTGTCCTCTAAGCTGTCCACCGTATATTTGACCAAAGACGGCGTTACCGTCCCAAGCAAAAACAGCGGAAATACAAAGATCACCATGCACGCCGCAAAAGCGGCACAGATTAAAAAATTGCTGTTTACTGAAAAAATCAAAAGCGCTGAGATCCCAAGGATAATATATTTGCCTGCAACCGGAATCATCGCAATCCAGACAGCCGCCACAGCCATTCTAAAATACAGCCTGTCCGGGTTCGGGTTTTTATCTGCCGCCCTGCCGCCGTAAATATTGCCGAGCGCCATCGCAATCATAATTGTCCCTATAATAATCGTCCATACAATCTGCGAGGAACTAAAATAGGGAGCAAGCAGGCGGCTTGCCCCTAATTCTACTGCCATCACTGACATTCCTGCAAAAAATTCTGTAACGTACAGATAAGCCTTATTCTGTAAAATACGTGTTTTTCCCATGCACATGCCTTTCTTATTTCGTTTTTAATATCATATCAAATAATACGCCTTCTGGCAATCATTGTTAAGAAAAAAAGAAAAAAGAAAAAGCGGAAGCATTCGCAAACCCCGCCGACGCAAGCAAAGCTTCCAGAACATCCTTAAGCGGAACGATATTCTGGAAGCTTTGCTTTTTTATTATTTTATCTTCTTTCACTCGATGCCATGGCACGCCGCTGGCTGTACAAGCTTACAGCATCTTTTTCATTTCATCCGCCACAAACTGCACCTTGGTACCGATAATAACCTGCACTGACGATTTACTCGGACGCATCACCCCGGCAACTCCGGCAGACTTGATCTTTTTGTCATCGACCTTTGTATAATCGTTGACCTCCAGGCGAAGCCTTGTGATACAGTTGTCAAGAGACTTCACATTTGCTTTGCCGCCAAGCCCTTCCAAAATAATCCTTGCGACCTCGGTAAAATTATCATTGGAAAGCACGACCCTCTTTTCAGCTTCTGCATCATCATCTTCTCTGCCAGGCGTCTTAAGCTTGAACCCAGTAATCACGAAACGGAATACAAAATAATAAAGGACGCCTACTACGATACCGACCGGAATCAAAAACAACGTATTCTGCGCCAGTGGCGTAAAGGAGCTTAGTACCATATCAATCGCCCCGCCGGAGAACGAAAATCCGCCGCGGATCGGCAATGCCACCGTAATCCCTGCCGTAATGCCTGCTAACAGCGCATGAACAACATACAGCCCCGGAGCTAAAAACATAAACGAAAACTCGATCGGCTCTGTAACGCCTGTAAAGAAGGAACAAAACGCCGCCGACGCAAGCAGCCCGTATACTTCTTTTTTCTTGCCCTTCTTCGCCGTATGGTACATAGCAAGACATGCTGCCGGAAGCCCGAACATCATAAACGGGAAGAAGCCTGTCATATAGATGCCTGTTTCGCCAAGCACGCCCGTATTGCCCCAGAAGTTTCCAAGGTCGTTGATCCCTGCCACATCAAACCAGAATACCGAATTGAGCGCATGATGCAGCCCAAACGGAATCAGCAGGCGGTTAAAGAACGCGTAAATGCCCGCGCCTACAGCGCCCCATCCTAAGAAAGTCTTGCCAAGCGCAACCAAGACTCCGTAAACGAGCGGCCAGATAATAAACAGCACCGCTGACGCCGCGATAGACGCCATAGCCGTAACGATAGCAACCGCGCGTTTCCCGCTGAAAAACGAAAGCGCATCCGGCAGCTTCGTCCCTTTGAACTTATTGTAGCAGGTAGAGCCAATCAGCCCGGCTAAAATACCGATAAACTGGTTCTGGATCTTGGAAAACGCCGGATCTGCCTCCGCACCGGTAAGCCCTGACACAACCGCGCTGCTAAGCAGTGTCGTAATCATCAGGAAAGATACCAGCCCAGCAAGCCCGGCTGTACCGTCGCCGTCATCCGACATGCCCACAGCAACACCGATTGCAAACAGCCATGCCATATTGTCAATCAAAGCACCGCCCGCTTTAATTAAAAACAAGCCAATCGTATAGGAAACGCCGCCAGCCGTAAATCCGGCAACCTCGCCTGCCATCGCCGCAGGCGCTAAAATATAGCCAATCCCCATTAAAATACCGCACACCGGCAAACATGCCACTGGCAACATCAAGGATTTTCCTAACCGCTGAAAAAATTTCATCATAAAAACTTACCCCCTTTAATTCGTCGTTCCACCTTCGTTATTTACTGTAAGTAATTACTTCTTCCCCTGTATTTACCTCTCCCTGCGTTTTGCATTGCAGGCTGGAAAGTTCCTCACTGTTGCAAATAATAACCGGTATCACTGTGTCGTACCCAGCCCCGCGGATTCCTTCCAAGTCAGCCTCCAACAGCAGGTCTCCTTTCTTAACCTCCTGCTGCGCCGCAACCGCCGGCTGAAAATACTGTCCCTTAAGCTGTACCGTATCCAGCCCTACATGAATCAGGATCTCAACCCCGTCCGCCGTCGTCAGCCCTACTGCATGGCCTGTCGGGAAAAGCGTACTGACCGTGCCGTCCACAGGCGCTGTTATCCTGCCGTCGGCGGGCTTGATCGCCATTCCCTTCCCTAAGATTTCCTCCGCAAAAGTCGGATCATTCACCTCGCAAATAGGAATACATTCCCCTTTCACTGGCGCTCCAAGCGAACTCTCCTTTTTGCCCTTTAAAAACCCAAATAACCCCATTCGCATTCCTCCCTTCGTCCGTTCCTAAGAGAACCCCCTTCCTGTTCCTGTTTTCTCTATTTTAACAATTCGCATAATATATGTCAACCTGTTTTTCCTCTTTTTCGTTATTACGCTTATAACATAAAATATTTTATGCATAATTCTATTTATTTTTTCTATATTATTATATTTGTAAATATATTTTTATTTTGCAATTTTAACAATTCGCTGATATTGCCTTTATCAGTTATTTCTATAGACAGGCTGTTCCTCTTACACAAAACGGTTACTGGACATTACAGCAAAATCATGTATACTTGTAACAAACAACGGAAATGCAAAGAAAGCAAAGGAGAAGGATTTTTATGAAATACGATTTTACTTCCATTATGGACCGAAACGGCAAAGACGCGGTTGCCCTTGACGGGTTAGGGCAGCCTGGCTACGCACCGACGCCGCCAAAGGACGGCTTTGATTTTATCCCGATGTGGGTCGCTGACATGAACTTTCCGACCGTACCTGCCATCCCGGAGGCGATCATTGCGCGCGCAAAGCATCCGGCATACGGCTATTTCAATATCAGCGACGACTACTATGACGCAATCATCCGCTGGCACGAAGCCCGCAACGGCGTAACCGCACTTTCCAAAGAACAAATCGGATACGAAAACGGCGTGCTGGGCGGCGTGATCTCCGCGCTTTCAAGCTGCGCGTCGCCCGGGGATGCCGTACTGCTGCACAGCCCTGTTTATATCGGCTTTAGCGAATGTCTGTCCAGCAACGGATACCGGATGGTATTCAGCCCGTTAAAACAAGACACACAAGGCATCTACCGGATGGATATTGCCGATATGGAAGAAAAAATCAAGGCAAACCATATCCACGCCGCCATCTTTTGCTCACCGCACAACCCAACTGGAAGAGTCTGGGAACGCGGGGAGCTGGAACGCGCCATGGCGCTTTTTGAAACATACGAGGTCACCGTAATCTCCGATGAAATCTGGTCAGATATCCTGCTAAACGGCAGCCGCCATATCCCGACCCAGTCCGTAAGCGCCTATGCCAAACAGCATACGGCAGCCTTTTACGCGCCAAGCAAAACCTTTAACCTCGCCGGCTTAATCGGCAGCTACCACATCATCTATAACCGCGCGCTGCGCGACCGCATCGAGTCCAAAGGAGCAAAGCCGCATTACAACAGCATCAATGTCTTATCCATGCACGCCCTGACCGGCGCCTACGGCAAGGAAGGAGCGGACTGGGTGGACGAGCTGTGCGAAACACTCAGCAAAAATGTGAATTACGCCTGCGAATATATCGATACCCATTTTGATGGAATCCGCGTATCCAAACCGCAGGGAACGTATATGCTGTTTTTAGACTGCACAGGCTGGTGCGGCGCACACCACACCTCGCTCCAGCAGCTCCTGCAAAAAGGCTGGGACGTCGGCGTCGGCTGGCAGGACGGCAGGCCGTTTTACGGCGAATGCCATATCCGCATGAACCTGGCGCTTCCGCTTTCGCGGGTAAAAGAAGCGTTCCGGCGGCTGTCTTGCTATGTATTTGCAGAGTAACGCGCAGGGTGCCCATAAAATACAGCAGGGCGGAGAAACCATGGGTTTCTCCGCCCTGCTTTTTCAGCTCCTGCCTTACGGCCTATTGCAGCAGGCGTTCTGTTTCTGTTTCGGATAAGTGATATTGCTCCATAATTGCCTGGCTGATCTGTGCTTTGCCAAAACCAAGCTTCTTTAATATGTTGATTGTCCCACAAATGCCTTCCAGCTTGCCTTCCTGTCTGCCTTCCTGTCTGCCTTCCTGTCTGCCTTCCAGCCTTCCAGCCTGCCTGCCTTCCAGCCTGCCCTCCTGCCTGCCTTCCAGCTTTGCCTTTTCTTTTGCTTGCTGAAATTCCGGCGCCATAATCTCCATCAAAATTGAACTCATATCTCCCTCTCCTTTCCACTGATCCATCCACTTTCTGTTCGCTGCCGCAAACACTTCCAGCACAGATTTTGCGTATGCCTGCTCTTCCTTTCCGTCCAGGTTTTTCAAAATATTTAAAAACCGGCTGACATCCGGCTTTTGCGGCTTTCTTGTCAGCACTCTCAGGTAAGCGTGGCTTTCGGCTTCCAATTCCCTTAGCACAATCACCTGTGTCGGAAACAGCACTTCGTTTCCGCTTAAATAATAGATCCCCTTATATGGATTTACGATAACAGTGCCAGCCCTTTGGAAATATTCAAGCATCCCCTGCGGCTTTCCATCCCTAAGCAGCGAAACCGTTACCTCCTCCGCCTTCCTGCCGTCTACCGTTTTGGCATAAGACTTGTAAAGGCAGCCGTACGCAACTGCTTTGTAATACACATCGATATCCAAATGGTCACCTGGCGCTTTATACTCTAAAATGTTATATTCTTTAAAAAAATAGCCGATTTCATTTTGAATGCGCGCTTCCTTTTCCTTCTTTATAATAAGCAGGTCTATTTCCAGCGGCTTTGTATTCAGGTTATATTCCCTTTCAAATACCAGCTTCTCCCGGTCTGCCGCCAGCTCCAGATTCATAGCCGAGATAAAGGCTGGGTGCCATTGGATGTCCTGTGCTGTTTTCTTTCTTTGTCCTTTGTCCATACGTTTTCTCTTTCTGTCCCGTTCTTCTTCATGATCTTCCCTGCACTTCCTATTATAACAGCCATCCCACTGTTGTGCAACCAAAAAGAAAACGCCCTGCATCCAGCTATTCTCTGTCTGCAAAGCATTTTCTTACTATTTACATATTCAGCTTTAGCGAATCCCTTCCAATTCTTCTTCGATCCGAAGCAGCCTGTTATATTTCGCCACACGCTCGCTCCGGCAAGGTGCTCCGGTTTTGATATATCCGGTATGCATCCCAACGGCAAGGTCTGCAATAAACGTATCCTCCGTCTCACCAGACCGGTGCGACATAATCGTGCGGTAGCCGTGCTCCTTTGCGGTTCGGATCGTAAGCATCGTCTCTGTCAGGCTGCCGATCTGGTTTGGCTTTATCAGGATCGCGTTGGCACAGCCGTTGTTGATGCCGCGCTGCAAACGGGTGACATTGGTAACAAACAAGTCGTCTCCGACGAGCATCATCCGTTTGCCCAGCCGTTCAGTGATCTTTTTCCAGCCGTCCCAGTCCTCTTCGTCGAGCGGGTCCTCGATGGAAATGATCGGGTATTTGTCGGCAAGCTTTTCATAATAGTCGATCATCTCGTCTGTGGAACGCATAATCATCTGCCCGTCTGTGTCCGGCGTCAGGCAGTTGCAGTCCGGCTCGCAGATGCAGCCGTCTTTGACCTCTTCGGTCACGACCGTTGTCCCTTCGCAGTTGCACTCCGTCTCCTGGGTATTGTTTTGCTCGATGGTTTTCGCGTTTTTGCGGATCAGGGACTTAGTTTCGCCTGGAAAATAATACATCGCCGCGTCCTCCTGAAACAGCTCGCTTGCCGCGGCATCCATCGCGAAGGAAATATCCTTACCAGGCTCAAAGCCTGCGTTTCGTACTGCCTTCATCAGATAATCCAATACTTCATACGTATTTTTCAAATCCGGCGCAAAACCGCCCTCGTCACCGACGCCTGTGCTGTGCCCGTCATTGTCCAGCAGCTTTTTTAATTCCTGGTACACTTCCGCGCACCACTGCAATCCCTGGCGGATGCCGCGGGCGCCAACCGGCATAATCATAAATTCCTGGAAATCGATGCAGTTTTTGGAATGCGCGCCGCCGTTTAAAATATTCATCATCGGCACCGGAATCGTGCCTTTGCCGCAGCCGCCCAGATAGCGGTACAGCGGCAGCTTAAAGGCATCCGCACACGCCCTGGCACATGCCATCGATACGCCGAGCACTGCGTTTGCGCCAAGCGAGGATTTGTTTTTTGTACCGTCCAACTCGATCATCAGCTCGTCCACCCGGTTTTGTTTTAACGCATCCTTGCCGATTAACGCCTGTGCAATCTTTCCATTGACATTGGCGACTGCTTTTTGGACGCCCTTGCCATGATAAGCTTTTTCACCGTCCCGCAGCTCCATTGCCTCAAACTGCCCGGTACTCGCGCCGGAAGGCACGTCCGCCCATGCGTAAACGACCTCTCCGGTATGCTCATTTTCCACAACGACCTCTGCTTCTACGGTTGGATTTCCGCGGGAATCCATAATTTCCCTGGCGTACACGTCTATAATCTCTAATCTTGCTGACATAAGAACCTCCTTTTTCGTCCTGAACTACATCCTTTACTATCTCCAAAAATAAGGCGGCTCATACATCAGCAAGAGCTGTATTTAAGATTTTATGATTTTTCAGCGGATGTTTGCCCCAAGCATATCGGAACGCTGAAACGGCTTCTCATCCACGGCATCGTCCCGTGTTTTTTTGCGAAATTCTCTGGACAAGATAAACAGCCCAAATAAAATCCCGTTCAAAAGCAGCGCCTGTGGAATCATTGCCCAGGTGAGCTGTTGGTTTTCCAGTACATCCACGGAATAATTGTTCGCTACCACAAGCGACAGGTTATTATTCAAATAATGTAAGATCACAGGAACCCAAAGATTGCCGGTCTTTAAATATGCCCAGGCAAAAAAGATGCCAAGCGTTATGCAGGTAATCACCTGGGAAATCGTCATAATCAGCCCCATATCCGGCGTTGTGTAGTAAAAAAAGTCCAAAAATACATGCCAAACGCCCCATGCGACGCCTAATACCAACACACCAGCCCTCATGCCGAACCACTTTTGCAGCAGCGGCTGCATATAATAGCGCCAGCCGTATTCTTCTCCCAAAAACGGGGCAAAAGCAAGCAGAAAATTGACCGGAAGCATCAGCAAGTAGATCCAGGTAGTTTGATTTTTAAACACTTCCAGCATCATGCCCGGCTCGCCCGACATCGCATAGCTGACCCATGCCCTCGTAAAGTATAAGAACAGAAAGACAATCACACAGGCAAGGGAAGCCTTCCATTTATGAAAGCCAAGCCCATATGCCGCCCGCCTGTTTTTTCCGGCAGCAAGCAGTGTGACCCAGCCCAAAACACTCCCGCCGATCAACACATTCTGCGAAAAAATCGCCCACGTCGAAACCGGCTGCCCCAATACCATGGATTCCTGCTCAGGCAACACAATGCCGCACACTGCCAGCGTAAGCATCAAAACCGTCACGAGCAAAAAGCACACAAAAAACCATCTCGGCAGCAAACGCTCCTTCCATTCGGTCAGCAAATAAGCAAGCATCACTCCCGCTGCCGGATAAAACATCTGTGCCGTCGGAAAAACACTCATCTCAGCGCCTACCGTACTGCCGTACCAGGTCAGAATTCCCATCGCATAGGTTACCCCAAATGCCACAAGCAGAAAAATAAAAAACTGCTTTTTTGTTTTCGTTGTATCTGTCATTTTAGACCACTCCCTTTTGTTTTCTGACAACATGATAGCATGTTGCCTGCCAGGAGGCGCCTAAAATGCCCGGACGGTTTTTTTCATGCCCAAACGGAAGCTTACAGGCTGCCCAAAGCCTCCGCCGCATGTTCGCGAATCATACATTTCCCATGCTCTTTGACAAATGCCGCAAGGCTCTTTGTATAACAGACGCCGTCCATATATTCATCCGCCCTGTAAAACAGCACCGCCGTATCGTGTACCCCATAATCCCTGACATCCGCCAGTAAAAAATAACTGCCTGCGTAAGCGTACAAAGACGTACCGCCCTTAAAAGCTGCCTTTTTGCAAAACGCAATGATCCTGTCAAGATCGGAAGCTTTTAATACAGCCGTCTCCATTTCTGCCGCAGGCTGGCCGGCACAAACCTCCACGCTGAATGTAATCTCTAACGACTCATCCTCCAAAAACGCCGCATGGACAGCGATGCTTTTTCCCCTTTTGGCAAACCCGGTTTCCTGCTGCGCCCGGTCCATAATCTGCCTGAAAAAATGTGCGGTGCGCGCATCGTTTTGATAAATCGTATGCTTGTCCATCCCATAGTCCGCAATTTCTTTTTCTGTCATGACACATTGTATCGTCTGTTTGTCTAATACTGAAAATTCCATGTCCCCTCCTGTCTTTGCTATTCCATCCAAATATGTATCCGTTTTCCCAGGCACGCCGCTACACGTATGAGAAAATCAAGGCTCGGATTGTATTTGCCGCTTTCCAGCCTGGATATATTGGATTTTTTCGTTCCCGCACGCTCGGCAAGCGCTTCCTGCGTGATCCGCTGCTCCTTGCGCACCTGTTTGATCTGGCTGATTACTTCTAGCCTTGGTTCCAGCTTTTCCTCATCCATCGTTTTTATAGTTCCAATCATTCGATTTTTTTTGACATCGTTCGTCACACACCTAAAAAGTTATCATATATGATAACTTTTTGTCAATAAGAAACGGCAATTTTTTTGAAGCACAAGAAAAATTTCATAAATTTTCCCTTTTCATCTGGCAAAAAATATATTATAATATCAATCGGGGCTATCCCGCCTTAATTTGTACCTGATTTTTCATATTAAAGGAGTTTCTGCTTTATGAGCGTTTATACCTGGATCACAGCAATTGCAGCAATTACATTTTTACTTGTAGTTTTCCTGTTTTTCAGAAAATTTCTTGCCGGAAAGGAAAACGGCCTGATTATATTCTCTATTATATTACTCGGAATTATCAGCTCAGCCGCCCTCTATGTCTTTACTTCTATGCAGGGCACGCAAATCCTGTCCTATGAGCTGGCAACGGAATACCAGATCAAGGAAGAGACGTTTCGCACAACAGACGAAAATACAGCCAATTATCTCCATACAGCCTATGCTTTTTATGCGGAAAACGGCGTACAGTACCAGCTCCGCGGCACGCAGCTTCTAACGGAGCCGGACCAAAAGCCTGCGTTTATCGGGATCTATACCTGCGAGGCTGTAGACGGCTATTCCTGGTGCTACTTAAAAAAAGGCACTGTGCTGCGCCACACCTTAACGACGCTTTCCCACGACGGCAAAAAAGCCGCTGACCCGGAACATGCTGGAAGTAAAGCGTCCGGCGAATAGGACAGCAACAAATAAAAACGGCTGGAACAAAAAAGGCATGTTTGTATTTCACAAATCATGCCTTTCTTTGTTCCAGCCGTGCCTTTTGCTAATGAATCCCGCAAATTTTTACAGATGCAGTACCCGGTCCTGGATCTCCTGCGTGCGCCCCTGGTTCCAGAACTGCGTCCCGATATAGCCGCAGGTACGCCTTGCGACGTTCATCTTATTCTGGTTCTTGTTGCCGCAGCGCGGGCATTCCCAAACGAGCTTGCCATGCTTGTCTTCGATAATATGGATCTCGCCGTCAAAGCCGCATTCCTGGCAGTAATCGCTCTTCGTATTCAGCTCTGCGTACATAATGTTATCATAGATATAGCGCATCACCGAAAGCACTGCTTCCAGGTTCGTTTTCATATCCGGCACTTCTACATAGCTGATCGCGCCGCCCGGGGAAAGCTTTTGAAAATCTGCTTCAAATTTCAGCTTTGTAAATGCGTCAATTTCCTCTGACACATGTACATGGTAGCTGTTTGTAATATAGTTTTTATCGGTTACGTCCTTGATCTTGCCAAACCGCTTTTGCAGGCATTTGGAAAACTTATAGGTCGTAGACTCCAACGGCGTCCCATAGACGGAAAAATCAATGTTTTCCTCCATTTTCCATCTTGTGCAGGCGTCATTCATATGCTGCATCACTGCAAGCGCAAACGGCTTTGCCTGCGTATCCGTATGGGATTTGCCCGTCATATATTTCGTGCATTCGTACAGCCCGGCATAGCCAAGCGAGATCGTCGAGTATCCGCCGTACAGCAGGGAATCGATCGTCTCTCCCTTTTTCAGCCTTGCCAGCGCCCCATGCTGCCATAAAATCGGCGCCACATCGGACGGCGTGCCCTTTAAGCGGTTGTGGCGGCACATCAGCGCACGCTTGCACAGCGCCAGGCGCTCGTCAAAGATCTTCCAGAACTGTTCCATATCGCCGCCTGAAGAGCAGGCAATATCTACAAGGTTGAGCGTAACTACGCCCTGGTTAAATCTTCCGTAAAATTTAAACTTGCCGTTTTTATCCTTATATACCGTCAGAAAAGAACGGCAGCCCATACAGGTATAGCAGTTGCCCTGCTTTAGCTTTTTCATCATCTTTTCTGAGATATAGTCCGGCACCATACGCTTTGCTGTACACTGCGCCGCGATTTTGGTCAGATAATAATATTTGCTGTCCTCATGGATGTTATCTTCTTCCAGTACATAAATCAGCTTTGGAAACGCAGGCGTAATATAGATGCCCTGCTCGTTCATCACGCCCTTAATGCGCTGGTGCAGCATTTCTTCAATACAGATCGCAAGGTCGTCTCTCGTCTGCCCCTCTTCCACCTCATTGAGATACATAAATACCGTTACAAACGGCGCCTGCCCGTTGGTCGTCATTAAAGAAATCACCTGGTACTGGATCATCTGTACGCCCTGCTTAATCTCGTCGCGCACTCGTTTTTCCGCGATCTCATTGATTTTTAGTTCATCCAGCTCCAAGCCTTCCGCTTCAAATTCTTCCCGTACCCTTCTGCGGTATTTTTCCCGGCTGACCTGCACAAACGGCGCCAGATGCGACAGGGAAATGCTCTGCCCGCCATACTGCGCGCTCGCGATCTGCGCGATGCTCTGGGTCGCGATATTACATGCGGTCGCAAAGCTCTTTGGCGGCTCAATCAGCGTCTCGCTGATGACTGTCCCGTTTTGCAGCATATCCTCCAGGTTGACCAGACAGCAGTTATGCATATGCTGGGCAAAATAATCCGCGTCGTGGAAATGGATAATCCCTTCCTCATGCGCCTCTACGATATCCTCCGGCAGCAGAAACCGCTTTGTAATATCCTTGCTCACCTCGCCTGCCATATAGTCCCGCTGTACGCTGTTGACGGTTGGGTTTTTATTGGAGTTTTCCTGCTTTACTTCCTCATTGTTGCATTCAATCAGGCTAAGGATCTGCTCATCCGTAGAATTGGATTTGCGTACCAATGCACGTTTATAGCGATAAGTAATATAGTTTCTGGCAACGTCAAACGCGCGCTGGTTCATAATCTCGTTTTCCACAAGATCCTGGATCTCCTCTACATTCAGCGCACGCCCCATACGCTCGCAGATTTTCCTCACATTTTCCGAAATCAATGTGACCTGCAGCTCATTCAGCCTGGCGCTTTCCGGCACGCTTAAATTTGCCCTGCTCACTGCCTGGCTGATCTTATCGATGTTAAATGTCATCTCTGAACCACTTCGTTTAATAATCTTCATAGCTTACCCTGCTCCTTATTTCCTAATCAAACATGTTGCTGTATGAATGTTATTTTAACCAAACAAGAGTTCATTGTCAATGCTAAATACTAGATCTATGTATATTTCATGAAAATTTTTCCTTTATCCCACTAGATATTGTGTAGTTATAAAACCAGCTATCATAAAACGCCTTTGGTGGACAAGACGTCATTGATGCGCCCGTCCAGGCACACCGCCTGGTCCAACGCTTTTCCGAAAGCTTTGAACATCGCTTCCATGATATGATGGTCATTTTCTCCATACAGTACCTTAAGATGCAGGTTCATGCCTGCCGCATAGCTTACCGCATAAAAAAACTCCCGCGCCATCTGCGTATCCATCTGCCCGCACCGCTCCCCGCAAAACGCGGCGTCATATACAAAATACGGCCTGCCGGACAAATCCAGCGCGCACAGTACAAGCGCCTCGTCCATCGGAAGCAAAAAATACCCATAGCGGCGGATGCCCGCTTTTGTGCCTAGCGCTTGCTTAATCGCGCTGCCAAGGACGATTCCCGTATCCTCAATGCTGTGGTGGCAGTCTACCTCAAGATCCCCCCGGCACTCCACCTCCAGGTCAAAAAGCCCATGCCTGGCAAACCCATCCAGCATATGGTCAAAAAAACAGATCCCCGTATCGATGCCGCTTTTTCCGGCACCGTCCAGGTTCAGCCGGACAGTGACCTGCGTCTCTTTCGTCTCTCGTTTTACCTCGGCTGTCCTGCTCACTGCGCCGCCCCCTCACTTTTCTTTTTTTCATGCTCCTGGTCCCACCTGGAAATCAGCCTTGTGCGCACCCACTGCGGATCGTTGCTGTAGTGGCGCTGTACATAGCTGCAATACTCTCTGCGGGTCATTTCCTGAATGCTCTTATGCTCTACCATATCTCTCCTTCTCCTTTGTCTGGGCATGTTTGTATTACCGTGTTTCTATATTTTAATCGTAAAACGCCATTCTTTCAAGTCTTTTCTCAAATCCGTAGGATTCTCTGTTCTTTTTGCGCTTATCAAACTACAATTTACCCCCCCCCACAATAATAACGGAAATACCGCTCTCTCAGGGAAGCATAAGCGCCTCTTGGCAGATAGATGTTCTTGCCGCTGTCCAGACAAACCTCCTGGCAGTTCAGGCTGTCCACATGCGCCAGGTTAATAATATAAGAAGCCCCTACTTTAACAAACTCCTCATACTCTGAGAGCATTTTAGAAAGCTCTGCAATCGTCATGCGAAGCGTCGCCTGCGTGCCATCCGCAAGGTGCAGGCACTGGCGCTTTCCCTGCGCCTCACACGCCAAAATCTGGTCCAGCGCCACCCGCTGAATCCTGCCGTCGATCCTAAGCAGCAAATACCTGTTCCGCCTGTCGTCAATCTCGCCAAGCGATTTTTCCAATACCGGAAACAGCTCCTTTTCCGTAACCGGCTTTACCAAGTACTGCGTAGCGCCGACGCCAAACGCGTCCAGCGCATGTTCCTTGGAAGTTGTCAAAAAAATAATCCTGCCCTCGTTCCCCATTTCCCGCAACTGCCTTGCCGCAAACATCCCGTTTTTGTGCGGCATGTAAATATCAAGCAGCAGCAGATCCGGGGCATATTCCTCCTGCTTCACCGCATCCAAAAGCTCCGGGGCGCTTTTAAAACGCCGTACGATAAACATACAGCCTGTGTGGGACCTCTGGTAGGCTGAAAGCATCTGTTCTGTTTTGTCTAGTTCTTTTTCCTCATCGTCGCAAAGCGCTATCAAGTACATCGTAGTAGTCTCTTTCGTATTTTTCTTGCTGTATATGGTGTCTGTTTTATGTGGTGCGCTGTTCTCCATTATAACAGTTTGAGTTGGAAAATCAATACTGCGGATCGTAGAAAAATTAGGACTCAAAAGGGGAGGAGGGGCTGGCGGGGGGGACGCCGGAGGGAGGAGCGCGGGGCTTTCTTTCGGCGCCTTTTCCAGAATGTAAGGAGCCCTAAGCATTGTGCGGAAGTGTCTTGGCTGCGTCCGGGCGCGGCACCTAGTTCGCCCTGGCTTGCAGCCAGCAGCTAAA
>CAMUPC010000040.1 GCA_947090545.1 uncultured Eubacterium sp.
CGGTGCCACAGCGTAACCGCAGAATGCTTAGGGCTCCTTACATTCTGGAATCGGAGCAGGAAGCCAGTCCCTCTTCCCTCTCTCCAGCGTCCCACCCGCATCCCCCCCAAAAAAAGGAAAGTTCAACAAAGAAAATTTGCCCCTACGAAAATTTCTTCTTGCACTTCTCCATACTCTGCGCTATAATAGTTGCAGTTTAAACAGCAAAATGCAAAGAAGGTGGCAGCCAAGCACCCAAAAACCCGTTCCGCTGACAGAGAAAAAAAGTGATACGCTGAGAGCTTTTTTCAGAATGGCAGGTTTTTGGATTTCACACCAGAGCAGCCCGGGGGAAGTGTACAGTATCGGCAAGTACATGGGTAGTCCGGGACGCTGATACACGTTACGTATCGTAAAGTGCCTGATAGAAGTCTATTCCATTTCAAAAGATCAGGAAGCAGGGTGGTACCGCGGAATAACTCCGTCCCTTTGGGGATGGGGTTTTTTGTATTCTAAATTATTTTGATTCGATAAGGAGAATTCGCATATGAAAGAAAAACTGCAAAAAATCAAAGAAGAGGCGACGCGGCAGATTCTTGCCTCAGAAGAATTGTCGAAGTTAAATGAAGTCAGGGTTGCATTTCTTGGAAAAAAGGGAGAGCTGACAGCCGTATTAAAGAGCATGAAGGACGTACTGCCGGAGGAGCGCCCGGTTGTAGGGCAGCTTGTCAATGAGACGAGAGCGGCAATCGAAGATATGCTGGAAGAGACGAAAAAGAAGCTGGAGGCAGCGGAGCTGAACTTTAGGTTAAAGCAGGAGGTCATTGACGTGACTCTTCCGGCGAAGAAAAACCGGATCGGGCACCGTCATCCAAACACGATTGCCTTGGAAGAGGTGGAGCGTATTTTTGTGGGTATGGGTTATGAGGTTGTGGAAGGCCCTGAGGTTGAGTATGATTATTATAACTTTGAAGCGCTGAATATCCCTGCGGACCATCCGGCAAAGGATGAACAGGATACATTTTACATTAACAGCAAGATCCTGCTGCGTACGCAGACGTCTCCTGTCCAGGTGCGTACGATGGAGAGCCGTCCGCTGCCGATCCGTATGATCGCGCCGGGCAGGGTGTTCCGCTCGGATGAGGTGGATGCGACGCACTCGCCTTCGTTCCATCAGATCGAAGGAATGGTGATCGACAAAAATATTACCTTTTCGGACTTAAAGGGGACGCTGGCGGAGTTTGCGAAGGAGCTGTTCGGGAAGGAGACGAAAGTAAAATTCCGCCCGCATCACTTCCCGTTTACAGAGCCGAGTGCGGAGGTTGACGTGACCTGCTTTAAGTGCGGCGGCAGCGGATGCCGTTTCTGCAAGGGCAGCGGCTGGATTGAGATTTTGGGATGCGGCATGATCCACCCGAAGGTGCTTAAGATGAGCGGCATCGACCCGGAAGAATATTCAGGGTTTGCGTTCGGGGTCGGCTTGGAGCGTATTGCGCTGCTGAAATATGAGATCGATGATATGCGGCTGCTGTATGAAAATGATGATCGGTTTTTAGCGCAGTTTTAATTTTTTAAATGGTATGATTCCAATATCAGAATGAAAAAGCTGTGATAACGAAGATAAACATTCAAATGTAAGGTTCAGATATCAGATTCAAATAGAAAATTGGAAATAGAAAGAATCTCAGATATCAGATTCAAATAGAAAATTGGAAAAATTAAAAAAACTATGAAACAGAAAAAAGCAGGAAATCATTTGGAGGAAACAGTATGAATACTTCATTAAAATGGATCAAAGACCTGGTGCCGGGGCTTAGCGTATCACCGCAGGAATATGCGGACGCTATGACGCTTTCCGGCACGAAGGTAGAAGGATATGAGGCGTTTGACAAAGACCTGGCACGCATTGTTGTCGGGCAGATTAAAGAAATTACAAAGCACCCGGATGCGGATAAGCTCGTAGTCTGCCAGGTGGATATCGGGGAACCGGAGCTGGTACAGATCGTAACCGGAGCGCCGAATGTGCAAGAAGGGCAGAAGGTTCCGGTCGTATTGGACGGCGGGCGTGTTGCCGGAGGGCACGACGGCTCTAAGACCGAGGGCGGCATTAAAATCAAGAAAGGCAAGCTGCGCGGCGTTGTGTCGAATGGTATGATGTGTTCGATTGAAGAGCTGGGTTCTTCCAGAGATCTGTTCCCGGATGCGCCGGAAGAAGGCATTTATATTTTTCAGGATTCTGCCGCGGTTGGTGCGGATGCCGTCAAAGAGCTTGGGCTGGATGATGTGTCTGTCGAATATGAGGTGACTTCTAACCGGGTGGACTGCTTTAGCGTGATCGGCATTGCAAGGGAAGCTGCGGCAACATTCCAACTGCCGTATCAGCCGCCTGTAATCAAACAGACCGGAAATAAAGAGGATGTAAACGACTATATCAAGGTGCGTGTGGAAGATGAGGCGCTGTGCCCGCGCTATACGGCAAGAGTCGTCAAAAAAATACAGATCGCGCCGTCGCCGGAATGGATGCAGGCAAGGCTGCGTGCACAGGGCATTCGTCCGATCAATAATATCGTGGATATTACAAACTACGTAATGGAGGAATACGGCCAGCCGATGCACGCGTATGACCTGGATACGATTGCGGGAAAACAGATTATTGTGCGCCGTGCCGGAAAAGGAGAGACGTTTGTAACGCTTGACGGACAGGAGCGCACACTGGATGATACGGTTCTGATGATCTGCGACGCCGAAAAGCCAGTCGGCATTGCCGGGATTATGGGCGGGGAAAATTCCATGATTACAGACAGCGTGACAACGATGCTGTTTGAAGCAGCCTGCTTTGACGGCACGAATATCCGCCGTTCGGCAAAAAAGATCGGGATGCGCACCGATGCGTCCGGCAAATTTGAAAAAGGGCTTGACCCGAATAACGCGATCGAAGCGATGAACCGCGCGTGCCAGTTGATCGAAGAGCTGGGCGCCGGAGAGGTGGTCGGCGGCGTTGTAGATGTGTATTCCAATAGAAAAGAAGGAACACGGATTCCATTTGAGCCGGATAAATATAACCGTCTGCTTGGAACAAGCCTTGCGCCGGAAACGATGCTGCAATATTTTGCGAAAATTGAATTAGGATATGACAAAGATACAAACGAAGTACTGATCCCATCCTGGCGGCAGGATTTGGAGTGCAGCGCGGACTTGGCGGAAGAAGTGGCTCGTTTTTACGGCTATGATAAAATTAAGACGACGCTGCCGTCGGGCGAGGCGACGACCGGAAAGCTGTCCTACAAGCTGCGCATCGAAGCGGTCGCAAGGGACGTGGCAGAATACTGCGGCTTTAGCCAGGGCATGGTTTACTCGTTTGAAAGCCCGAAGGTATTTGACAAGCTCTTAATCCCGCAGGATTCAAAGCTTCGCCGTGCTATTACGATTGCCAATCCGCTGGGCGAGGATTTCAGCATTATGCGTACGATTTCACTGAATGGAATGCTGTCCTCGCTGTCACTCAATTATAATCGCAGGAATAAAGATGTCCGCCTGTACGAGCTTGGCAATATTTATCTGCCGAAAGAGCTGCCGCTGACGGAACTGCCGGACGAACGAATGCAGTTTACGCTCGGCATGTACGGGGAAGGCGATTTCTATACGATGAAAGGGGTGATCGAGGAATTTTTACAGCAGGCAGGGATGCATCAAAAACCGGAATATGACCCGAATGCCGAAAAGCCGTTTCTCCATCCGGGCAGGCAGGCGCAGATTTGCTACGATGGCAGAAGCATCGGATATTTCGGTGAGGTACATCCAACCGTTGCCGCCAATTATTCGATCAAAGAGCGCGTCTATATTGCTGTGATCGATATGCCAGTGATCGAAGAGTTATCCAGCTTTGACCGCAAATATACAGGAATCGCAAAATTCCCTGCGGTATCGCGCGACCTTAGTATGGTCGTGCCGAAACAGGTATTAGCCGGCGACATCGAGAAGATCATTGAGAGCAACGGCGGAACATATCTCGAAAGCTACGCATTGTTTGATCTGTATGAAGGAAATCAAATTAAGATTGGATATAAGTCGATTGCTTATTCGATTACGTTCCGCGCGGCTGACCGGACGCTGGATGAGGAAGCGGTGAAGGAACCGTTAAGCAGGATCGTTCATGCGCTCGAAGAAAAGGGCATTGAGCTGCGCAAATAAAAAAGCAGAAAGAAAACTTAAAATGATGAATGTAAAGGACTTTTATTATGAACTGCCGCAGGAATTGATCGCGCAAGACCCGTTAAAAGACCGCTCCAGCTCCAGGCTTATGGTGCTGGGGAGGGAGGACGGCTCCATCGGGCATCATGTGTTTCGGGATATTGTAAATTATCTGCATCCGGGAGACTGCCTGGTGCTCAACAATACAAAGGTGCTTCCGGCAAGGCTGTTCGGCACAAAAGAAGGAACCGATGCCAGCATTGAACTGCTGCTGCTAAAGCGTCTTGACGGCAGCCGCTGGGAGACACTTGTAAAGCCAGGCAAAAAAGCAAAGATTGGAACCAGGCTTCAGTTTGGCGACGGGCTGTTAACCGGAGAAATTGTCGATATTGTCGAAGAAGGCAACCGGATCATCCAGTTTTCTTATACAGGCATCTTTGAAGAATTGCTGGACAAGCTTGGAGAAATGCCGCTGCCGCCTTACATTACCCACCGCCTGGAGGATCAGCAGCGCTATCAAACCGTTTATGCAAAAGAAGAAGGCTCAGCGGCGGCACCGACGGCAGGGCTTCATTTTACAAAGGAGCTGCTGGAGCAGATTTCCGGCATGGGAGTAGAGCTTGCGGAAGTGACGCTCCATGTCGGGCTGGGAACCTTCCGTCCGGTGAAGGCTGCAAATGTGTCAGACCACCATATGCATTCCGAGTTTTACCGTTTGGACGAGGAAAATGCCGCTAAGATCAATCGTGCCAGGGCAGGCGGGCACCGCATTATTGCCGTAGGTACGACAAGCACAAGGACGCTGGAATCTATCGCGGACGAAAATGGGCTGGTGCGGGCGGCAAGCGGGTGGACACAGATCTTTCTGTATCCGGGATATCATTTTCGGTGTATTGACGGGCTGGTTACGAACTTTCACCTGCCGGAATCTACGTTGATTATGCTTGTCAGTGCGTTTGCCGGAAGGGAGCATGTGCTCCATGCGTATGAACAGGCGGTGAAGGAGCGGTATCGGTTTTTCAGTTTTGGAGATGCGATGCTGATTTTATAATGCGTATCTTGCGGCACGTTCCCGGAACATATGGCGAAACAGCTTGTCATTTGTAAATCCATGCCGTTCTGAAATCGTCGAAACGCTTGGTCAGAGCGCCATTTCTGTGATCCAACTGGAAGAAGGTATTCGATACGGCCAAGTTTTATTTTAATACTGCAAGTATGGGGAATTTACCGGGACAATGGTTGGGTTTCCCTGTGCAGACAGGATGAAGCATACGCATTATGCTGATTTTGATTTTTTTAAATACAGGGCCTTGAATGATGAAACAGCAGGGCATTTCTAAGATGGGGGCAGCTTCTTATTTGCTGCTCCTTTTTATTGCAACGATGATCTGTTTTTTATCTGTTTTTATTTTACACAGCCGGATGCTTCTTTTTATGCATATGGATCGTTTTCTGCCACAGATACTTGCAGCCGCATGTTTTTTTTAGTATGATATTTTTATAAAAAAGAGGAAGGCAGACACAGGAAAGGAGCGGGTGCGGTTGAAGGCAGATACGGTTACCAAAGATTTTATATCGGATGCACACATATTTGCGGATATTTTTAATTACTATATTTATGGCGGGGAGCAAGTGATCCTTCCAGAGCAGTTGGAAGAGCGCGACCCGACGGAAATAGCGCTTCCTTACGGTGCGGACGGGGCAGCCGTCCCGGTACAGAGGTTCCGGGATGTACAAAAGCTGTGCGCGGCAAAGACAGACGGGCAGTTCCAGTATGTGCTCTACGGGGCGGAAAGCCAGGCGGAGGTGCACTATGCGGCTGCTGTGAAAAACAATTTGTATGACGCGCTTGAGTATGCAGGGCAGGTAGAGGAAGCGGCAAGGTCGCACCGCAGGGCAGGGAAGGCAGGGGCAGCGCCAAGCCCTGGGGAATTCCTAAGCGGCTTCTATAAGGAGGACCGCCTGGTACCGTCTGTGACAGTTATGATTTATTTTGGCTCTAAAAAGTGGGAGGCGCCGTTAAGCCTGTTGGAAATGATGGACATCAAAGACAAGCGTGTGCTCGCCTGTATGGACGACTACCATGTGCGGCTGATTGCGCCTGCGCAGATGGAGGACCAGGAAATAATGAAGTTCCAGACAGGGCTGCGGGAGGTGCTGCTGTTTATCAAGCATTCCCAAAACAAGGAGGAGCTGGCGGCAGCCTTAGACGCTAACAGGGAGCGCTTTTGTGCGTTAGAGCGCAGGGCTGCGGACGTGATCAAGGCAGTAACAAACATCGGGATCAACTATACAGAAAGAGAGGGGAAAGTGGATATGTGCCAGGCGATTCAGGAAATGCGGACAGAAGAACGGAATATTGGCAGGCAGGAAGAAGCTCAAAAGACTGCAAGAAACCTCTATGAAATGGGGCTGGAAGTCAAAAAAATCGCAAAAGGGGTAGATTATGCGGTAGAGACAGTAGAACAGTGGCTTGGGCTTAGGGAATGACCGGGGCCTCCTTCACTAGTCGTTATCGTCTTATAGTTAAGAAGGGGCTATGGTACAGGAAAGGAGCGGGTGCGGTTGAAGGCAGATACGGTTACCAAAGATTTTATATCTGATGCACATATCTACGGTGGGGAGCAAGCTTGAGATCATGCCTAATAAAAGGAGTAAGGTAATTGTCTGCTGTCTAAGACTAGCCCATAGTTTCCAGTAGCATTAATGAATGAAGCGCAGTAGGTCTGTAAAAAGTGCAGGTTATATTTTGAATATAGTTGTTTATGTGATATGAAGATGATATGATGTAAACTAAGAAATACGGAGGATTGTGTATGGGAAATGTATATGATGGGGCATTTCGGACAATCTTAAATGACTGCCGGCAGATGATTATTCCTGTAATTAATGAGATTTTCAAGGAAGACTATATGGGGAATGAAATAATAGAATTTCATCCCAATGAACATTTTATTGACCAACAGGATGAAGCAGGCCGGAAAAGAATAACAGACACTAATTTTGTCATATATGGGAAGAAAAAGAAGAGATATCATCTGGAATGTGAGAGCGGCTTACCAGATGGGCGCATGACAATCAGGCTGTTTGAGTATGATGCACAGATCGCTTTGGATGAAGGTGAAGTCATTAATGAAACATTGACAGTAACATTTCCAAACACAGCAGTGATGTATCTGAGAAATTATAAAAAGACTCCTGACAAAATGAGGTATGTGATAAAAACACCAGGTGGAAGCGTAGAGTATGATGTTCCAATTATGAAAGTACAGGAATATTCACTGGAAGATATTTTTTCAAAAAGCTTATTACTGCTAATTCCATTTTATATTTTTTCACATGAAAAGGATTTTCAGGTGTATAATAGTAACGAGCAGAGGCTGGCAGAGTTGAGGGCAGAGTATCAGGATATTTTAAAAAGACTTGATAAACTGGAGCAGGAAGGGAGGGTTGGGGCGTTTGACAAACGAACTATTATAGAACTTTCTGGTGATGTGATAAAAGAAATCGCACAAAAGTACAAGAATGTGCAGAAAGGTATCGGTGAAATGATGAGCGGAGCGTTAATTGAAACAGAAGCAAGGAGCATTTTGAATAAAGGAAAAGCTGAAGGCAGAATTGAAACGAAAAAGGAAACTGCTCTTAGAATGTTGCAGGACGGAGAATTACCAATAGATAAGATTGCAAAATATTCAGGGTTAGATATTGCAGAAGTAGAGTTACTTGTAGGGCTTCAGACGGTGTAAGAAAAGCGTAGATAGTTAGAACAGTGGCTTGGGCTCAGAGATTAGCAAATGGCTGCGGAGCTTGTTAGAAAACGGGCTCACGCAGCCATTTTAGGATTCTTTATGATGGAGTGTCAGGGTCATCCAGGCATCTAAACCATTCTTTTCTTTCGTGTTCTGAAAGATAGGAAACCTCTTTGATTTTGCCATTTTTTCTGCGGATGATTTTGATATTTTCAGTTCCTTGTGGATTGAGATCCAAGGTACAGACAGAGGACGGCGCCTGATAGTCCAGAAAAATATGGATCAGTTTTCCTTTATAATAATAGTCTCTGCCCTCTTTTGTAATGCCATAAGCTTTATATTCTTTTATGCGTGCCTGTTCAAGCGCTTCTTTTTGCTGTTCCAATTCCTCGCTGTAGCCTAATTGATCGTACAGCATTGCCTGAAAACTAACTCTCCCATCAGAAAGAGCATTGTCCAGATACATTTTTAGAGTTGCTTTGCTTAACTTTTGCGTTAAAACGGAAAAGAATGCAATGCCGTCATCTTGATATGCCTTCTTTGCAAACGATTTGACCAGCGGGCTTTCCGCGTCCAATTGCTGGACAGACACGTTAAAAAAGGCAATTTCGTCTTTGTTGTAAAACTTTTTCAGCCATGCTTTTTGTGTCTGTTTATCCAGGCGCGGGAATACAGCTTGAAAGAGCAGAAGGCTTCCAGCGTTATAATAGCGTTTTGCTTCTGCTTTTAAATAGGAGGTGGATTCATTGTCTTTTTCCAGTTTTGGCACGGAGGATTTTCCAGTCTCAGCAAAAGCGGCAGAAGCGGGATAGATCCCGAGGAAAGATGTCCCGAAGAAGATGCATAGTGTCAGTATGGCTGTAAAAGCCTGGATTTTTCTCGATTTCTTTTGACCATTCATAATCGTAGTTGCCCTTTCTTTTCATCGTTGTTTGTTTTCGTTTAAAAGTATAACGTGTTGTTGACTATTAAAATATAACATACTGTTATACTATTGTCAAGCAGCATTTTTTATGCCATTCATTTCATATGCATGAACATTTTGTATGCAGAGCCCGATAAATACATAGACAGGGAAAACCTGCCAATACCATATGGAAAGAAAAGAGGCGTATGAAGATGTATTTTGACAAAGCAGCTTGCCTGGCGTGTCAGGAAAACGAGAGGCAAGCCCAGATAGAACTTGCACAGAGAACGGGTGGTTTGTTGCAGCGCCTGGACAGATAGAGGGCGTACCTGTTTTGGACTGACAGAAGAAACAGGAAAAAGAAGGATTTCCTGCCGCGCATAAAAAGGAGTGAGCGCGGCGGAAAAATGTAAGAATTGTTAAGATTTTATTCAGACATAATGTAAGATCTTTCATCTATCCTAAAAAATATACAGACGTACCTGTATGACGGGAAAGCCCTGATTTAAAGATACACTTGTATGGATTGGAAAACCTGAAAAACAGAGCGCTGCGTCTGTAGGTATCGGAAAGAGGAAGGAGATCTGGAACATGAAAAAATCAGTGTTAAAATTCAAAACAATAGCAATCGCCGCAATGCTTACCGCTCCTGTTTTTGCAGCCCCTGCCAGGGAGATTGGCATAACAGCATTTGCCGCGGAGAGCACGAATGCGGGAAAGCCAGCAAAAGACTATGTGGTTACGGCAGATCGCTTAAATGTCAGATGCGGTGCGGGGACAGATTACACCGTAATTGGAACATTGACGAAGGGGCTTACCGTAAAGGTAACTGCGGTTCAGGGAGAAAAAGGGAACCGCTGGGCAAAGATCCGGTTTGAGGGGGTTACAGCGTATGTTGCCAGAAAACATCTGGCGCCTGCAAAAACCAAACAGAAGCCAGACAAATAAAACAAATCAAACGGTACTGCCTTCACCGGATGCCAGAAGCTGATGATACTTATATAATATAGAAGGAATATACGATGGAACATACGATATTAATGGTCGAAGATGATGCCGCGATCCGGGAAGGCGTGCGGATATTGCTGGAAGGGGACGGATTTTCGGTGGCCGAGGCAAAAAACGGTGCCGAAGGGCTGGCGCTGCTTTCTGAGGAGACGCAGCTTGTGATTTTGGATATTATGCTGCCTGGAATGTCCGGCATCCGTACTTGTGAGAAGATCCGCAGGCAGTCAAAGGTGCCCGTCCTGTTTTTGACCGCAAAAGATCAGGAATCGGATAAGCTGCTGGGGCTTACCGTCGGAGGAGATGATTACCTTGTAAAACCGTTTTCCTATGCAGAGCTGCTTGCAAGGGTGCGGGCGCTTCTTAGGCGGCGCAATGTTTATGACCAGGCAGTGCGGCAGGAAGAAAAAGAGCTACCCGAATGGCTGGAGACGGCAGGCGTCCGTATTTATACCAGATACAACCGGATTGTTGTGCGCGGAATAGAAACAGAACTGACCGAGCTGGAATACGGTATTTTACTGCTGCTGGCAAAGCATCCGCACAAAATTTTTTCTGTAAAAAATATTTATGAAAGCGTCTGGGACGAACCGTTTTTTTATACATCCGGCAATACCGTGATGGTTCATATCCGAAGGCTGCGCAAAAAGATCGAGGAAAACCCGCAGTCTCCAAGGATTATTGAAAATGTGTGGGGAAAGGGGTATCGTCTTGGATCATAAAACGGGCGCCGCACGGAACATACTGCTGCATATGGCGGCGATTTTTCTGCTTTTTCTGTTTACAGACGCTTTTAAAGATGCGATTTATGGCTTTGTGCTGCGGATGGGCTTTACAGGCGGATGGGCGATGGCTGTTTATGCCGGCTTGGATCTTTTGCATGTATGGATTGCTGCCGCCTTGTATGCGCATTATCTGCTTGGCATGTCTGCCTGGAAACGTCCTTTGGGAAGGCATTCGTGTGCTCCTGCCTGGAAACGTCCTTTGGGAAGGCATGTTATTCCTGCGCGATGGTATCTTGCGGCTGTCCTTCTTCCGGCAGCGGTTGACGGCTTTTATCTTGTCTTTACAGACGGAACGCTGCAAAGCGGAGGCTTGCCGCAGCGGGAGCAGGCAGTTCTTTTTTTTCAGCATATTTTTGTATACGGGATTCGCGATGCAGCCATCTGCGGATGGATGTTTCGCGGGCTGGCAATGGAAGCTTTTACAAAAGCTTTTCGCATAAGCCTTTCTGAGCTAACGGAACAGTCGGTGCAAAAAATGTGCATCCTGCTTTCTGCGTTTTTCTATGCAGCGGTATCCGTCGCAGTGCAGCTTCCTTCTCTTTGGTGTTTTCGGCGGGCTTTTCTGCTTTTTCTTTCCCGGTTTCTTTTCGGCGCGGCATTGGCAGCCTGTACGTGTGCATCCGGGTCCATCCTGCCTTCGGTTATTATCGACGCTTGCTACAATGCCTTTTGCGGAAACGGGCAGATTCTGCATATTGGTACGGAGCAGGCGCTGCCGGCGGTTTATACCTATACTTTGAAAACAAACCACTGGGCTGTGGCGGGGCTTTCCGGCAATTGCTATCTGGAAACGGCAGTGCCTTCCACGGCGGGGTTTTTCATTCTCACTATATTTGCGTGGAGACAGGCTGGCAGGCAGCAATGGAAAAGCAGAATGAATATCCCAAACAAAAACAAGCGTTTAACAAGCGCTTTTGCAGACAGTTTAACCGGAACGATGGTAAAACGCTTGCTTGGCGGGCTTTTTGCGGGGAGTTACCTTGCCTGTTTGCTGTATTTCGGCGGCAGGGCGATGCTGCATCAGCATTTTTTGGCATATGGCACGAAGGAGTCGGCATTTGCCGAAGCATTGCAGGCATACGCAGCCTCACATCACATCGCCGCTGTGGACGCCAAAGCGATCTCGCACTGGGCAAAAGGCAAGGAGCTTTCCCAACTGCTGGTTGCAAGAGACGGGTGGCTGCTGTATGACGCCGCTTATCCGGGAGAACTGCTGCACAGCAGCAAAAAAATGCCTGTGCATGGCTGGCGTCCTTATTACCATGTGCTGTTTGCGGACGGGGATACGGATGTCTACGTATCGACCGGATTCGATCAGGCTTATGATCTGGCGCTGCTTGCAGGCGCCGCTGTCTGCGGCTTTGGCGCGTGCCTTTGGATCGTATGGACAGGAATGCTCAAAACGGTGTCTGATATTCAATACCTGGAGCGGGAAGCAGATGCCATCCGGCGGGGAGAGCTTCAAAGAAGCATCACGGCAAAAGGGAACGACGAACTGTGCCAGCTTGCCAGGGGCATGGATCAGATGCGCAGGCAGCTTTTGGAAAGGATGGAAACACAGCAGCAGATGCGCACGGCACAGGAAAAGCTCGTGCTCGGCATGTCTCATGACCTGCGCACCCCGCTGTCGGGGCTGTTTACGTATATGGACGTTATAAAAAAGCGGGAGCAAGACGGGCTGCCCATACAGGAATATATAGACAAAGCTTACGACAAAGTCCAGCAGATCAAGCATCTGTCCGACCAGATGTTTGAATACTTTTTGATTCACTCCCGCAAGAAAGCGGCATTAGAGCCAGCGGAAGAGATAAGCAGCGCTCTTGGCGATTACCTCTCGGAGCTGTGCGCCTTGCTGGAATGCAGCGGATTTTCAGTTAACGGAGCTTTGCTCGAATGGAAGCCAGTGTACATTCAGGTAGATACCGACTACCTGGGAAGGATTATGGATAACCTTTACTCGAACCTGGACAAATATGCCGACAGGGACGGGGAAGTGCGGATGCGGATTGTTTATGAGCAAAACCGCGCTGGTGCCGTGATTGAAAACAGGATAGCGCTTCCCGGGCAGTATGTGGAAGGGACTGGGATTGGAGTGAAAAATATAATGCTGATGATGGAGCAGATGCAGGGAAGTGTGCAGGTGGAGATGGTACGGGATCATTATTGTATAACCTTGTATTTTCCTCTGGTGCTGTAAGAAAAATCTGTTGAAATCCCCCTCCTCTTGCAGTATAATGGACAAGAAATGCATCAAATCATAAGATGGGAGGCAGGTATGGAAAGAAGATCAGGCAAGCGCCTGGAGCTTACGGCTACATTAAAGCTGAAACGTGTCCAGGACGATACCGAGAAAGAAATCATGATCAACGTCACGGATCTGTCCTGTACAGGAATGGGATTCCACTCCGCGCAAAAGCTGGATGTCAAAGGCTATTATGACACGAATATGGCAATATGGACGAAGGAAGTGATCCCCTGCGTGGTCCAGGTCGTACGGGAAACACAGGAGGATGACGGTACTTACCATTACGGCGCGATGTTTATCGGCATGAGCGAGATCAACAAGCAAAAAATACATACGTATCAAATGATTGACGAGATCCAAAAGAAAGGAGCCTGACGATGGTAAAGCATGTGATTTTATGGCAGTTAAAGGACGAGCTGGATACGCAGCAGAAGGAAAAGGTGAAATCCGAGATCAAACAGGGATTAGAGGGGCTGAGCGGGAAAATTCCAGGGCTTTTGCAGATCCATGTATATAAAGACGGATTAAGCTCTTCCAATGCAGACTTGATGCTGGACTGCGAATTTGCGGATGAGGCAGCGCTCAAAGGGTATGCTGTGCATCCTGCGCATGTGGCTGTCGCAGGTCAGAAGGTACGTCCGTATACAAAAACGAGGATATGTCTGGACTTTGAGATATAAAAATTCAAAAGGCTCTGCCTGGCTGTTTTAAGCCGGACAGAGCCTTTTTCTTCTCTGGTCAGGAACATAAAGAAATCAAATCTTCATAAAATTTCGGATAAGAAACTGACGCGCACTCTGCATTGCATATTTCGGCGCCGCCCTGCGCGCATAACGCCGCCACTGCAAACGCCATCGCGATCCGGTGGTCTGCGTGCGGGTCGATTTCAGCAAAATGCAGTTGCCTGCCGCCGCGGATGATCATGCCGTCGTCGGTCGCCTCTGCATCCGCGCCCATCCTTTTTAAATTAGAGACAATCGTTTCAATCCGGTTGGATTCTTTTACTTTTAGCTCCGCCGCGTCGCGGATGATCGTCGTGCCGTCTGCGTATGCCGCCATCACAGCAAGAACCGGGATCTCATCGATCAGGGCAGGAATCATGCCGCCTTCTATTGTCGTCGCCGTTAAACTGCTTGAGCGTACCAGCAGGTCACAAACCGGCTCACCGGATACCTCATGCTCATTAAGCCTTGTAATATCAGCATTCATTGCCTTTGCCGCACGTAAAATGCCGTCTCTGGTCGGATTGACACCGACATTGTGAATCAAGACCTCCGCGTCAGGGACAAGAAGCGCAGCGGCAATAAAATAAGCGGCTGAGGAAATATCGCCCGGCACATCGATTTTTTGCCCGTTCAGTACGGCGTCCGGCTGGATCGTAGCCGTCGTGCCGCTGCTGGAAAGCTCTGCCCCAAAAGAAGCAAGCATCAGCTCCGTATGGTTTCTGGATAAAGACGGCTCCGTTACGCTTGTCTCACCGTCCGCATACAGCCCGGCAAGCAGAACGCACGATTTGACCTGTGCGGACGCAACCGGAGACATATAATGGATGCCATGCAGGGAAGCGCCTTTGACTGCAAGCGGCGCACAGTCCGTCCCGTCTGCTCCGGCAATGTCTGCGCCCATCTCCCGCAGCGGGGTGATAATCCGCTTCATTGGGCGTTTTTGAATCGATGCGTCTCCATTTAATGCAGCAGAAAACGGCTGTCCTGCAAGAATGCCGCTCATTAAGCGCATGGTTGTGCCGCTGTTGCCAACGTCCAGTACAGAAGCAGGCGGGCGCAGGCCGTGCAGCCCTTTGCCGTGGATGCGGATGCAGCCTGGTGCTGTATCGATGGTGATGCCGAGCTTTTGAAAGCAGGAGATCGTAGACAGGCAGTCTGCGCCGTGTAAAAAATGTGTGACTTCGGTGATGCCGTGTGCTAAGGCGCCGAACATGACGCTGCGGTGGGAGATGGATTTGTCTCCTGGGATGTGGATTTCCCCTTTGAGGGAATGGGTGGGGGTGATTAACATAAGTATGGACTCCTTTCTGATGTTTTTTTGGTGTGTGGGGGGGGGACGCTGGGAGAGGGGATTGGAACGCCCTGTCTGCGTTCGTTCCAGAAGGTTAAGAAGCCCTAAGCCTTCTGCTGGTACGTTGTTGGCTCCGTCCGGGCGCGGCACCTAGTTCGCCCTGGCGTTCCGCCAGCAGCTAAAGGTGCCGCTTGGCTTCGCCCCTGGTCTTTGAGCAGAAGGCTAAGGGCTTCTAAACCTTCTTCCAAGGCCGCAGACAGGGCGTTCCAATCCCCTCTCCCGGCTGGTTTTCCCAAACGGTGCGAAAAACAATTCCTTCTCCCGGCTGGCTTTTCCAAACGGTGCGAAAAACAATCTCCTCTCCCGGCTGGCTTTCCTAAACGGTGCGAAAAAAACAATCCCTCCTCCCGGCTGGTTTTCCCAAACGGTGCAAAAAAAGATTCAGGATACAAGGCGTGTGCTTGATGCTCCTGTTTATTTGCAGCAATACGGTGATAATGTGGTGGTGCGGTAATGCAGCAATACGGCAATGTAACGATATGGCAATGCAGCAATACGGCTGTGCAGCAATGCGGAATACTTACCGTATGTCATCTCAACGTGAAAACTTGCGATAAAACAGCCGGAGGAAGGGGAGCGGGGCTGGCTTCCTGCGACTATGGAAGAATGTTAGGAGCCCTTAGCATTCTGCTCTATAACCCAGGGGCGAAGCCAAGCGGCACCTTTAGCTGCTGGCTGTAAGCCAGGGCGAACTAGGTGCCGCGCCCGGACGGTGCCACAGCGTTACGGCAGAAGGCTTAGGGCTCCTTACATTCTGGAATCGGAGCAGGAAGCCAGCCCCGCTCCCCTCCCTCCAGCGTCCCCCCATCACACTCCCTACCGTTCATATACAACATAATGATGCCTTTTCAAAAGCCCCGCCGCAATATCCAGCGAATCCCTATCATACAGCTCAATATGCAAAACCCCATCCTCAAACTCCCTGTTATGTACAATCCCAATATTCTTAATACTAATACCATTGCTCGCAAGAAGCGTAGCAAGCGTCGCAATACCTCCCACCTCGTCAATTAAATCACAATATAATTCATAAACCGGCTGCAACGAACCAGGCTTGCGGATCGCAAGGGAATCCCGGTAATCCTTTGCCTGTGTAAAATATCGTGACATCGACGGCGCATCCTTTGCTTCTATATAAGAACGCAGCTTTAAAAACTGTTCCGTATATAAGTCCATCAGCCGCAGTACCTGTTCCTTGTTGGACAGGCAGATTTCCTGCCACATCACGGGAGATGATGCTGCGATGCGTGTCATGTCGCGGAAGCCTCCTGCCGCTATGGTTTTCATTGTTTCCTGTGTGTCGTCGATCTGTTTTACGAGATTGACCAGGCTGTAGGCGAGCATATGCGGCAGGTGGCTGATCGCGGCTGTGGCAAAATCATGCTCGCTGGGGTTTAAAATAAGGGGGATCGCCCCAAGCTGGCAGACGAGCTGGCGGAACCTTTCTACCTGTTCTGGCGGTATAGCGGGCGTTGGTGTCAAAATATAGTAGGCGTTTTCCAATAAGTATGCGGTGGAAGCGGCAAAGCCTGTCTTTTCTGAGCCTGCCATCGGGTGCGCGCCGATAAAATGATCGGATAGCCCAAGCTTTTCTACGGCGCGGTGAATCTCTCCCTTGACGCTGCCGACGTCTGTAAGGATTGTATGCGGCGCGATGTAGCCTTTTAGCTGTTCCAGGTAGGAGAGGTTTTGCTGTACAGGCGTGCATAGGAAAATATAATCGGAATTTGAGATTTCCTCAAGGCTTGGCATTTGGCTGTTTTCGATTACGCCGGCATGGTATGCGGCTTCGATTGTCGATGTGTGCCCGGAAACGGCATACAGCTTGATGTGTGGTGCGACCCGCCGCAGCGTTTTGGCAATTGAGCCGCCGATTAATCCCAAACCGATAAAGCTGATTTTTGTGATAGGTTGTATTGTATTCATAGCAGTGAGCCCTCATTTCGTGATGGAATTTGGTAACTATGATAGATTTTAATGATTTTTCGTTGGAAAGTCAATTGCTGTGAAATCAAACTGTAACATTTTGCTACATTCTTCCTGCAAAAAAATGAAATAATTGTTGTAATTGCCCATGAATTTTGTTAGAATTAATATAACGTTTGTAACAAAACAAATCATTGTGCAGGAGGTAAGAAAGACATGGAGGTATTTACAACAGACAGGATACGCAACGTGGTGCTTTTAGGACATGGCGGGGCCGGAAAGACAAGCTTGGTGGAGGCGATGGCGTATCTGTCAGGGCAGACAAACCGCATGGGAAAGATCAGCGACGGGAATACGGTCAGCGATTTTGATAAAGAGGAGATTAAACGTTCTTTTTCGATTCAGACGACAATTGTTCCGATTTTGTGGGAACAGACTAAGATCAATATTTTGGATACGCCGGGATATTTTGACTTTGTAGGAGAAGCAGAAGAGGCTGTCAGCGTTGCCGACGCTGCGATTATCGTAGTCAGCGGCAAGGCGGGCATCGAAGTGGGTACGAAAAAAGCCTGGGAAATGTGTGAACGCTACAAGCTGCCGCGCATGTTCTTTGTGACGGATATGGATATCGACAATGCGAGCTTCCGCCAGGTTGTAGAGGATTTGCAGGCGCTTTACGGCAAAAAGATCGCTCCGTTCCATCTGCCGATCCGTGAAAACGAGAAATTTATCGGTTATGTCAACATCGTGGCGCAGACGGCAAACCGCTGGAACGACAAGGGCGAGGTTGTGCCGATGGATATGCCGGATTATTCGGTTCCAAACCTGGAAAAATGCCGGGAAGCGTTAGTGGAAGCGGTTGCAGAGACGAGTGAGGAGTTTATGGACCGTTATTTTAACGGTGAGGAGTTTTCAGAAAACGAGATCCGCCAGGCGCTTCGTGTCAATGTATTGGACGGCAGCATCGTGCCGGTTTCGATGGGCTCTTGTATTTTAGCGCAGGGCGTGTATACGCTTTTGGATGATATTACAAAATATTTCCCAAGCCCGGATAAGCGGACGTGCGCGGGCATTAACGCTACGACAAATGAAGTATACCAGGCGGACTACGATTTTTCCAAGCCGAAATCCGCATACATATTTAAGACGATCCAGGACCCATTTATTGGCAAATATTCGCTGATTAAGGTAAATTCGGGTGTTTTAAAGACGGACGACGTATTGTTAAATTATCACAGGGATACCGAAGAAAAAATCGGGAAACTCTATGTGATGAGAGGCGCGAAGGCGGAAGAAGTCAAAGAGCTTCACGCAGGAGATATCGGCGCGCTTGCAAAGCTTAATAAAGCACGTACCACGGATTCGCTTTCTACAAAGGCAAACCCGATCCTGTATATCCGCACGACATTGTCAACGCCGTATACTTGCAAGCGCTATAAAGTAAAAAATAAAGCAGATATGGACAAGGCGTCCCAGGCGCTTTCCAAGCTGACGCATGAGGACCTGACGCTTAAGGTCGTTAACGACAGCGCCAACGGGCAGACACTGCTTTACGGAATCGGGGAACAGCAGTTGGACGTTGTGGTAAGCAAGCTGCTAAACCGCTACAAAGTCGAGATCGAGCTTGGCAAGGCAAAGGTTGCGTTCCGCGAGACAATCCGTAAAAAAGCCGATGTGGAATACAAATATAAAAAGCAGTCCGGCGGGCACGGGCAGTACGGCCATGTAAAGATGACTTTTGAGCCTTCAGGCAATCTGGAAGAAGCGTATGAGTTTTCACAGACGGTCGTTGGCGGCGCGGTTCCAAAGAACTACTTCCCGGCAGTTGAAAAGGGTATCCAGGAATCGGTAAAAAGCGGTCCGTTAGCGGCTTATCCGGTTGTCGGCATCAAGGCGAACCTTTACGACGGATCGTACCATCCGGTTGATTCTTCCGAGCTTGCTTTTAAAGTAGCCGCGGCGCAGGCGTTTAAAAAAGGCTTTTTGCAGGCATCCCCGGTACTGTTAGAGCCGATTGCTTCTATGACGGTGACCGCGTCTGACAAATATACGGGCGATATTATGGGCGACTTAAACAAACGGCGTGCACGCGTGCTCGGCATGAACCCGGTGGAAGGCGGCAAGCAGGAGATTATCGCCGATATCCCATATACCGAGCTGGACGGCTATACGACCGTGCTGCGCTCGATTACCGGAGGCGAAGGAACCTACCGCTATGAACTGGCACGTTATGAGCAGGCGCCGGAGGACGTACAAAAGCGTGAAATTGAAGCCAGGGCAAATAAACTGGTAGATATCGAGGAATAGTATTTCATTATAGATATGTCTTATCACAGAAAGGAGAAACGGAAAGAACATGACGCGTATGCTGCTTAGTATTCTGCTGGTATTTGTTCTGCTGTTGGAACAGCCGCAGTTGATAAAGGGGCGCGGCGTCATGGAACGTCCGCTTTCTCCTTCCCTGGATAATACTTATACCTTAAATGAACAAAACAATGCAAACAGCACTATTTTGGTCTATGATATTATCTACAACCTGAATCTGGGCAAAAACCACTATCTGAACCCATCGGTCTATTATGAGCAGCTCCTTCCGTTAAAGCTGATGCCCCCGCAGAGGGAAGGCTATAATTTTGCCGGCTGGTATACCGACAGCAGCTACAAGCATCCGGTAACGGAGATTACGGACTGCAAAAACGGCAACCTGATCCTATATGCCAAATGGACAAAACAAATATCCGGCTCCCTGAATATCCAGCTCTATTCTTATGGCGCCGCGAGCCTTACGAGGTCGCCGGAAAAAAAGCTTGCCAATATGAACTACCGTATCCTGGAGGACATGGACATTCCAGGAATGCCAAGCACCCGGTTTGAGGATTATATCACAAATAAACTTTTTAATGTCGACCAGTGCCCGCAGGGGCTGTGCGTAACGGAAGAACTGGTTTTAGTGACAGCATACAGCACGGGCGGGGACGACTACGGATGCCTGTACGCGTTTGACCGCGACAGCGGGGAATACCTGATGACGCTTTCGATGAAGCAGGGCAGCCATCTGGGAGGGATCTGCTATGACGGGGAAAGCTTGTGGATCTGCCATTCCAACTACCGCACGATCGAACGGCTTGACTACGCCCTTGTCAAAGAGCTTGCCAGCCATAAGCCAGGCAGGACAGTCCTGCTTCCGAAGGAACGGGAAGAATACCGGGTGTTAAACTCCCCATCCTGCATTACCTTTTTTGGCGGAAAGCTGTGGATCGCCACGCATACGCGTTTTTTTAAATCTGTCATGAAGTCTTACCGCTACAACGGCAGCGGGCTGGAAGCGTGCGAGGAATTTGCGATCCCGGATAAGGTGCAGGGCGTTGCTTTCGACTCCGAAGGGCATGTCTATCTAAGCACATCTTTTGGGCGGGAAAAATCCTCCTATATCAAGGTGTACCTGTCGGCGTTTGCGCTGAGCAGGCAGCCGGAAAAGCCCGCGGAATGTGTGGAAATGCCGCCCTGTTCCGAAGAGCTGGCGATTGCGGGAGAAGAGCTTTACGTCCTGTTCGAGTCCGGTGCGCAAAAGTATATGGAAGGCACCGACGGGAAAGGAAAGGCGCTCGCGCCGTTAGACCACATGGTTGCGATCCATCTGGATTCTTTTTAAAACATTGACAAATGGGCATGATGTGGTAGAATCATGGTAAAAGTGTAACTGTGCAAAAGCAGAAGATGGAGGAAACTATGTCAGAAGTATATAATCACAAGGTAGTAGAGAAAAAATGGCAGGAAATCTGGGATCGGGAGCACGCGTTTGCCGCGTCCGATGATTATTCCAAGCCAAAATACTATGCGTTGGTAGAATTTCCGTATCCTTCGGGCCAGGGGCTGCATGTAGGACACCCACGGCCATATACGGCTTTGGACATCGTAGCGCGCAAGCGCCGGATGCAGGGCTACAACGTATTGTATCCGATGGGCTGGGACGCGTTCGGGCTGCCGACAGAAAATTATGCGATTAAAAATAAAATACATCCGAAAACCGTAACGAAAAACAATATTGTGCGCTTTAAAGAACAGCTCCACTCCCTCGGGTATTCGTTTGACTGGGAACGGGAAGTCAATACAACCGACCCTGAGTATTACAAATGGACGCAGTGGATTTTTTTAAAGCTGTTTAAAGCCGGGCTTGCCTATAAAAAGGAAATGCCGATCAACTGGTGTACAAGCTGCAAGGTCGGGCTTGCAAACGAAGAAGTTGTAAACGGCGTATGCGAGCGCTGCGGCTCTCCGGTCGTGCGCAAGGTCAAGAGCGAATGGATGCTAAAGATTACCGATTACGCGGAAAAGCTGCTTGAGGGCTTAAACGACGTCGATTATATCGAACGGGTAAAAACCCAGCAGCGCAACTGGATTGGAAAATCCCGCGGCGCAGAGGTTGATTTTTCGATTAAGGGTACGTATGATACAGAGGTAAAAGCAGAAAAGCTTCGGATCTATACGACCCGCTGCGATACACTGTTCGGCGCTACGTATATGGTCGTATCGCCGGAACACCCGATTATTGAAAAGTATCGGCAAGAATTAAAAAACTGGGATGAAATTGCAGCTTACATCGAACAGGCAGCGCATAAATCCGATTTTGAGCGTGCAGAGCTTGCAAAGGATAAAACGGGCGTGTGCATCGACGGCTTATGTGCCGTCAACCCGGTAAACGGCAAGGAAATCCCGATCTGGATCTCCGATTATGTACTGATGTCCTATGGCACGGGCGCTATTATGGCGGTTCCGGCACATGACCAAAGAGACTGGGAGTTTGCAAAAAAATTCAACCTTCCGATGATCCAGGTTGTCTCCAAAAACGGTAAAGAAGCGGATATTTCCGAGGCGGCATTTACGGATGTGGCTACCGGGGTGATTGTAAATTCTGATTTTATAAACGGGCTGGATGTGAAAGAAGCGCAGAAAAAGATGATCGCATTTTTAGAAGAACACCAGCTCGGTACCGCAAAGACCAATTACAAGCTCAGAGACTGGGTATTTTCACGCCAGCGCTACTGGGGCGAGCCGATTCCGATTGTACACTGTGAAACATGCGGCGCGGTGCCGATTGACGAATCTGAGCTGCCGTTAGAGCTGCCTGAGGTGGACAGCTATATGCCGACCGATAACGGCGAATCTCCGCTTGCGGCTATGACAGACTGGGTCAATACGACCTGCCCGTGCTGCGGCGGCGCTGCAAAACGGGAAACCGATACGATGCCGCAGTGGGCAGGATCTTCCTGGTACTTCCTGCGCTATACCGATCCGAAAAATAAGGAAGCGCTGGCAGGCAAGGAAGCGCTGGATTACTGGATGCCGGTAGACTGGTACAACGGCGGCATGGAGCATACAACGCTGCATCTATTGTATTCCCGGTTTTGGCACAGGTTTTTGTATGACGAAAAGTACGTGCCATGCAAGGAACCATATCAGAAGCGTACCTCGCACGGCATGATCCTCGGCGAAAACGGCGAAAAAATGTCCAAATCCAGAGGAAATGTCGTCAATCCAGACGATATCGTCAGAGATTACGGTGCGGATACGCTGCGTACCTACGAGATGTTTATCGGCGCCTTTGACCTTGCCGCATCCTGGTCTGAGGACGGCGTGAAAGGCTGCCGCAGATTTTTAGAGCGTGTCTGGAAGCTACAGGATCTTGTAACGGACGCAGACAGCTATTCCAGCGATTTGGAAACGAAAATGCACCAGACGATCAAAAAAGTCAGCAATGATTTTGAAAACCTCAAATACAACACGGCGATTGCAGCTTTGATGGCGCTGATTAACGAGTTTTATAAAAAGAACAGCCTGGCCAAAGCAGAGTACCGGACACTGCTCCTTCTGCTCAATCCGGTAGCGCCGCATATTACCGAAGAGATCTGGGAAGCTATGGGCTTTGGCGGACATATATATCAGCAAAGCTGGCCGGAGTATGACGAAGCAAAAACGATCGAAGCAACGGTTGAAATCGCCGTGCAGGTTAACGGCAAGCTGAAAGCAACGATACAGATCCAAAAGGACGCCCCAAAAGAGGACGTGCTTGCACTAGCCAGGGAAGCAGTTGCTGAAAAGCTGACTGGGACGGTTGTAAAAGAGATCTATGTACCGGGCAGGATTGTCAACCTCGTACAGAAGTAACATACTCTGCGGCAGCTCAAAAGCATGAAGTCCATCGGGCAAAAACCGATATAAAATTACAAGGAAAGGAAAAACCGCCGGACATGCATTCTGCCATCCCACTGATCATCGATCGATGGGCACAACGGGCAGCATGTTCCTGTTCAGCGGGTGGTAAATTATGGACTGAATGAGTAAAAAAAGAATTGAAAAAAGAATTGGAAAAGAAATCGAAAAAATAAGCAGAAAAAAAAGAAAATTTGCAGCGTTTGTCGCAGCCGTGCTTGTCTGCACCGTTGCAGCGCCTTCTTCAACAGCCGTTTTTGCGGAAAAAGAAGCTTCAAATGAAACTTCAAAAGAAACATCAAAACAGGCTTCCAAGCAAGCTCCAGAAATAACGCTTAGCCAGGAGCGCCTAACGCTTGTCATCGGGAAGCGTGTGCAGCTAACAGCAGCGCTATCCGACCAGCTTGCATCGAAAAAGCTTGTCTGGAAAAGCAGCAAAAAGGAGGTCGTATCGGTCAACCAAACCGGAGCGGTCCGGGCTAAAAAAGAAGGAACGGCTGTGATTACGGTATCCGTATCTGGAACAGCAAAAAAGGCGTCGTGCGAGGTAGAGGTTGTCAAAAAGTCTGCGTATAAGAAAAACGCAGAAGATGTCGCCGTACTAAAAACGATATTCAAGTCGCAGCCAGATGCAGCGATCAGCAGAGACTTAGAGGATACGTCCCAGTATACGTGGACAAATACCGGAAAAGAATTCCGTCTGGAAAAAATTGTCTGGCGGAACGCCGGTTTGACAGGCGACCTTTCCTTTGCGGGGCTGTCTGCGCTTTCCTACCTGGACTGCGGCGAAAACAGCCTTACCGCTTTGTACGTCAGCCAGAATAAGGCGTTAAAGTATCTGGACTGTTCAGGCGGACAGCTTGATTTGCTGGAAACAAGTGCCAATCCGTCACTGGAGGTACTAAATTGCAGCGGCAACCAGTTAAAACAATTGGATCTTTCAAAAGCAGCGGCACTGACGACTTTAAGCTGCAATGACAACAAGCTAACGGAACTGGATGTTGCGCAAAATCCCGCGCTTGCCACTTTGCACTGCCAGAATAACGAGCTGACAGAACTGGATGTTGCGCAAAATCCCGAGCTGACAGAGCTAAGCTGCGGCTTTAACCGCCTGGCGAAGCTGGATGTTACGAATAACAAGGCGCTTACTGTCTTAAGCTGTGAAAAGAACCGTCTGGCAAGCCTACAGACAGGCAAAAATCCGGCATTACAGGAGTTAAACTGCGGCGCAAATGAACTGTCAGGCTTAAATATCAGCAGCAACCTAGCGCTTGCCGATTTAAGATGCCCGTCAAATGAGCTGGAAACACTGGAAATCGGCGGCTTGAAAAAGCTTGCCTATCTGGACTGCGCGTACAACCGCCTGACAAAGCTGACGACATCCAAAAACTCCGCGCTTTCTTATGTCAACTGCTCCTTTAACGCGTTAAAGACCCTGAGCCTGGGCGGAACCAAGCAGCTTATCGAGGTTTACTGCAACAACAACAGTATCGCAAGCCTGAACCTGAAAAAAGCACAGAGCCTGGTAAAGCTGAATTGCAGCGAAAACCGCCTAACCAGCTTAGATACCGCAAACAGCCCGGCACTGGAGCTGCTGCATTGCGCATTCAACCGTTTAACCGAGCTTAATCTGCAAGGCAACAAGGCTTTGACAAGCCTGCACTGCAACGCGAATGCACTTTCGGAGCTGGACCTGGATGACAATGAAGCGCTTGCCGAGTTAAAATGCGGCTCCAATGAGTTAACAAGCCTGCGCATCAACACCAAGCCTGCGCTTGTCAAGGTAAGCTGTGAGAAAAACCGTTTAACAAGGCTGGAGGTACAGACAAATGCCGCGCTTAAGGTATTAACGTGTGCGCATAACGAGCTGGAAAGCCTGGAGCTGCAAACAGCCCCGGCATTGGAGTCGCTTTCTTGTGCCTACAATCGTTTAACCGAGCTTGACGTCCAGGATCATCCTGCGCTGAAACGGCTGGGATGCCAGGCGAATGCGCTTTTGGAGCTGGATGTCAGTAAGAATCCGGCATTGGAAACGCTGTTTTGTCAGGACAACCAGTTAAAGCAGCTTGATTTAAGTGCGAATCCGTTGCTGACGGTATTGTATCATGACCGGAATGTACAGGTTACAGGTTATGGAAGCCAGCCTGAGGAGACAGAAGAAGCAGAAGAAACAGAAGAATAGAATAAGGTATGGAGGCATTGCAGGACGGATGTTTTGCAGTGCCTTTTTTCTATAACTGTCCCACATGTGTTTATCCTGAAATATATGCAGTATAAACGCAGGAATGAAGATGAGGAACATTTTTTTTGAGAAAAGGACGCTGGAGGAAGGGGCGCGGGGCTTGCTTCCTGTTCCTGTTCCAAAATGTAAGGAGCCCTAAGCATCCTGCGTTTACGCTGTGGCACCGGACG
>CAMUPC010000041.1 GCA_947090545.1 uncultured Eubacterium sp.
TTAACCTTCTGGAACGGACGCAGCCAGGGCGTGCCCATCCCCTTTCCCAGCGTCCCTCCCGCAAAAAAACTACCACATACAAAAAACAACAAGGAAAGGAGCACCACAACATGCGATTAGACAAATTTCTAAAAGTATCAAGACTCATCAAACGCCGCACCATCGCAAACGAAGCCTGCGACGCCGGCAGAGTCACGGTCAACGGCAAGCCCGCAAAGGCATCCGTCAAGGTCAAGGTCGGCGATATCATCGAGATCTTATTTGGCACAAAATCGGTCAAAGTGCGTGTACTGGATATCCAGGACACCACAAAAAAGGAGCAGGCAAAAGAACTGTTTGAATATTTGTAAGTTCCAGCAACCTCATTGACATATATTCCCATGTCCAAGCATATATTTTATTAGGTGTCCCTTAGAGCGTGCTTGAAACGGTTTGCGGACAATGATCCCAAATCTGGGGGATCTTTATATACTACAGTTTGGACAAGAATGGAGGAAAAGGTATGGATGAGAGAATGGAAAAAAATCAGTCGAAAGCGCATAAAATCCTGCTCTCAAACAGGAAAACGGCAGCTTTTACGGGGATTTTGGATGTGCTTTCGTTTGATGTATCGGAGATCCTGCTGGAGACGGAGCAGGGGATGCTGCTGATTAAGGGCAACGACCTGCATGTAAACCGCCTGACCTTGGAAAAGGGTGAGGTTGACGTAGAGGGAAGGATTGACAGCCTTGCCTATTCGGATGCGGGCGGCAGCAAGAAGGCGGCGGAAAGCCTGTTAGGAAGAATTTTCAGATGATGACGGTGAGTGAAAATATTTTTCATGAACTGGATTTTTTTGCAGTTTCTTTTGCGCTTGGAATTCTGCTCGTACTCGTCTATGATTGTCTGCGGATTTTCAGGCGGCTTGTCCGGCATGGAGTTGTATGGATCTCGTTCGAGGACTTAAGCTATTGGGTCTTTACGGCGTTTGTGGTCTTTGCAATGCTGTATCAGAAAAACGACGGGCTGATCCGCGGGTTTTCCATCGGCGGCATTGTCCTTGGGATGCTGCTGTACAACCATTTTATCAGCCGTTATACGGTAAAGTACATCGCGCGTGCGTTAAAGAAAGTGATCCGGTTTGTGCAGAAAGCATGGCGGTTTTTCACGGCGCCGTTTCGCAAGGCGGCTGCGAAAGCGTCGAATAAATGTTCTGTTTTGGCGGGGAAAGGAAGAAAATTTAAAAAAAATTTTAATAAACGGTTGAAAAGAGCAGGAAAATTGATTAGAATAGGAATATCCAAAAAATAAGGCGGCTTGCCGCCGGAAAGACTAAGAGGTGAACATGAGCCACAGATATAACAGCCGCAGGGCAAATCAAACAGGAAAGATGTGTGTGACACTGATCGTCCTTGCATTGGTCGGGGTAATGTCTGTGCAGATTGTGAACCTTTACCAAAAGGACCAGCAATTGATTGCACAGGAGGAGCTTCTTCAAAAGCAGAAGGAGGAGGAACTTTTAAGACAGCAGGAGATCGAAGAGTACGAAGCTTATACAAAGACACAGGAATACATTGAGGAAATCGCGAAAAGCAAACTGGGGCTTGTGTATAAGGATGAGATTATCTTCAAGGAAAAGTAAGGGAAAAAAGATCTGGCAGTGCCAGGTCTTTTTTCGTGCCTTCAAATACATGAACGCCTTAGAATCGACTCGATAATCGTTTTGAACGGATAAAAACACGAATAAAAATTAAAAATTCAACCACAGTTTGACAAAGATTGCACCAGCCTCTTTTTATAATTGCTTTCATGCGCCGCCTGGGAGTGCTGTTTGGCAGGAGTCCGCTGTCAGCCGAAGCGGACAGTACAGCGCGCAGTGCAGGGAAAGCGGCAATTGAAATTGGATGATTGGAGGATATAGGGATGAAGAGGCTGAATGTGAAACAGGTGATGTTATACGTAGGAGGAATCTTGATGTGCCAGTTTTCGTGGATGGGCTGTTTTCCGCTGATACCGGCTTTTTTTACAGCGGTATGCCTAGAGGACGCGGCACGGGCAGCGCTTGGTACGGCGATGTTTTTAGGAATCGTTTTATTTGTGCCGCTTGCGGCAGCGGTCAAATATTTGATGGCGATGGCGGTGATTTTGATTACAATAAAATTGTTTGAGTGGGCGGAAGGAAGATGCAGTGTCCTGTGTGCGGCGGCGTCGGCTTCCATTGCGACGTTTATGATGTCGCTGTCCGGCACGCTCTTAAATGTGCGCGATACGGCAGGGCTGATCGTTTACCTGGTAGAAGCGGTGTTTGTATTTTCCGCCATTATGATAGGGACAAGGTTTGTGGATTTTTTTATGCAGCTAAGCCTGCTGCCGCCGAAGGAAGAGGAAGTGTATTATCAGGAAGCAAAGCTGGTGAATTACGCGGACTCGTTCAGCGGGCTGTCAAAGATTTTTTCACGGATGAGTAAGACGCAGAAGGGGCTGTCGCAGGAGCAGATGGGCAAGATTCAAAAAGAACTGACGGGTACGCTTTGTGCAAACTGCGGCCAGTGCGCGCTGTGCTGGGAGAGAGAGGAAAGCCCGATGTATTCGTATCTGGCGTATATGCTACAGTCGTTGCAGCGCACGGGGGAGGCAGACCACGAGGTCGTTGTGCAGATGCAGGAGTATTGCCCTTATACAGACGCGGTGATTCAGGAGAGTACCCGTATTTTTGAGAAGGCAAGGCTGAATCTTGCCTGGTATAACAGGCTGCTGGAAAACAGGGAGATGATCGCGCAGCAGCTTGACGCGATGGCGTATATTATGGAGGACTGCGCCAATGACCTGCGGGAAGTAACGCAGGAAAACAGGCATTTGCTTGCCGAGCTGAAATACCGCGCGAGGGAACGCGGGATTATCGTACAAAAGCCGCACTTATATGAAAATAAGGACAAGCGCTGGCAGCTTACTTGTGATGCGTATGCAAAAAACGGGAGCTGCATCAGTATGCGGGAGCTTGCGAAGGCAGCGTCGATCGGATTAGAACGTGGAATGCGCCCGCACAGGGACGAACGGGCGATGGTAAGCCCGCAGGGGGCGGTGGTGACGTTTGAGGAGGATACCTGCTTTCATGAGACACATGCGGTCGCGCGCATTGTCAAGGACGGCGGGGCTGTTTCCGGGGACAATTATTCGTTTCTGGAGATGGATAACGGGCAGATGGCGATGATGCTGTCAGACGGCATGGGCTCCGGGAGCAGCGCCTGCAAGGAGAGCGAGCTGGTGCTGGAGCTTTTGGAAAAATTTCTGGAAGCAGGCTTTAGTGAAGAGACAGCGCTGAAAATGATGAACTCGGCAATGGTGATCCGTGCGGAGGACGACTTGTATTCCACGGTCGATATCTGTTCGCTGGATTTGTACACCGGATGCTGCGACATGTATAAAATCGGTGCCGCAACGACGTTTATTATCCACAAGGATTTTGTGGAGCGCGTGGAATCCAGCTCGCTTCCGGTCGGCGTGACGCACCGGATGGATCTGCCGCATACGAAAAAGCAGTTGGAAAGCGGGGATTTCCTTGTCATGATGTCGGATGGTGTGTTAGAATACTTGCAGGAAGATGACCCTAGCATAGCGATGTGCGCGATTTTAAAAAACCTGGTGTCCAAGCATCCGGGGCAGATGGCGCAGGAAGTGCTGGAAGAGGTGTTAGGCCGTACCGGAGGAATCGCGGCGGACGATATGACAGTGCTTGTGTGCGGGGTATGGAGTAAATAATCGTTACGGAAAGAAAAAGAAGGGAATAGGGTTTGGAGCGAAATAGTAAGATCCAACAAGCCACGGAGCAAAAAATAAAAGCATTTATCTGTAAACATCAGATGATAAGCCCCGGATGCCATATTATCGCGGGGGTATCCGGCGGGGCGGATTCCATGTGCCTGCTGCTTGTGCTGCTAAAGCTGCGCCAGGAGCTTGGATACGAGGTTTCCGTGCTGCATGTGGAGCATGGCATCCGCGGTGAAGCGTCGCTGCGGGATGCGGAGTTTGTCAGGCATTTTTGTGCGCGGCAGAGCATAGAGTGTCATATCCATCATTGCAGCGTGCCGGAATTTGCGCGCGTACACCGGATGAGCGAGGAGGAAGCAGGCAGGCACCTGCGCTATGCGGCGTTTCTTGAACAGAAAAAAGCGTGGGCAAATGCTGGCGGAACGATCAAAATCGCGGTCGCGCACCATCTTAGCGACAATGCGGAGACGATGCTGTTTCACCTGGCACGGGGGACGGGAATCCGGGGGCTTGCGGCGATTGCCCCGGTAAACGGGGATCTGATACGCCCGCTGTTAGGCATTCGCAGGAGCGAAATTGAGGCGTATCTTGCGGCATGTGGGCAGCCTTACTGCGAGGACGCGACAAACGGGCTGGACCGCTACAGCAGGAATAAGCTCCGCCACCAGGCGCTTCCGGTGCTGCATGAGGTAAACAGCCGGGCAGCAGAGCATATGTACGAGGCGTCCTGCCAGCTGCGGGAGATCTGCGGCTATCTGGAAATGCAGGCGCAGCAGGCGTGCCAAAGATGCTGTACACTGACAGGGCACGGTGCGCAGATCCAAAAGGAGCCGTTTTTACAGGAGCATCCGGTGATCCAAAAACAGTTGCTGCACTGGCTGCTTTGCACGCTTGCGGGCAGCGGAAAGGATCTGGCAGGCGTGCACATAGACAGTGTGATGGCGCTGATGGGAAAGCAAAACGGCAGGCAGGCGCAGCTTCCGTATGGAATCCGTGCCGTGCGTGTATACGAGGGCGTGCGGATTGAGAAGGAAGAAACGGAGCAAACGACAGATGGTACTGGCAAAAATCGGTTTACTTTCCGCATAATTGAGGCGAATTCTGATCAGATGTCACAAATTTCTAAAAAAAAGTATACGAAATGCTTTGATTATGATAAGATAAAAAATGGATTCTGTGTAAGAAACAGACAATCAGGGGATTATCTGGTCGTGGATGCGGATGGTTCCCGCCAGAAGCTGAAAAAATATCTGGTTAATGAGAAGGTTCCGGCGAAGGAACGGGACCGGCTGCTGCTGTTAGCGGACGGGGCGCATATTATGTGGGTCGTTGGCTACCGGATCAGCAGTTATTATAAAGTAGGAAAACACACCAGAAAAATATTGGAGGTCACTTTTTACGGAGGAAAAGAAGATGAAGGAACAGATTCAGGTAATGATTTCAGAGGAAGAAGTAAATGCAAGAATCAGCGAGATCGCGGCGCAGATCAGTGAAGATTACAAAGGAGAGGAGCTGCTTGTAATCGGCATTTTGCGCGGCGCGGTTTATTTTTGCACGGAGCTGACAAAGCGGATTACGGTGCCTGTGATCCTGGATTTTATGGAAGCGTCCAGCTATGGAGCGGGTACGGAGTCGAGCGGAAAGGTGCATATTACAAAAGACCTGATTGAAAACATTGCAGGAAAACATGTGATTGTCGTAGAGGACATTGTAGATACGGGCAGGACGCTGAGCCTGCTGTTGGAAAACCTTAAGGAACGCGCGCCGAAGAGTTTGAAGCTGTGCACGCTGCTGGACAAACCGGAGCGCCGTGTTGTGGACGTTAAGGTAGATTATAATGGATTTGTCATACCGAACAAGTTTGTGATCGGGTATGGGATGGACTATGCGCAAAAATACAGGAATCTTCCTTATATCGGAGTTGTAGAGGGTGAGTAGAAGGAGGTTATAACTTGAAGAAAGGTTATCGAGGTTTTGTCTTGTATGCCATCCTCGTGTTAGGAGTGGTCGGCATATGGTATTTTTTAAGTGAGACGGATATTACGTCAGATACGTATACGTATCATCAGTATCAGACAGATATGGAAGAAGGAAAAGTCGCTTCTGTGATTATCGAGCAAAATGCGGAGACGCCGACGGGGACGCTTGTCGTTACGCTCGCCAATGGTTCTGAGCGCCACGAGATTATTGTCTCGGACGTCAACGCGGAGCAGGAGTATTTAAAGCAGAGCAGCTTTTACAACTATCTTGTAAAAAATATTCCGCGTGCAAGCTGGCTGTCGACCTGGCTGCCGTACCTGATTATTTTTGGCGCCATGTTCATTCTGTTTATGATTATGAATAATATCAACCAGTCCGCGGGCGGTGGCGGCGGGCCCAAGATGATGAATTTTGGCAAAAGCCGTGCCAGGATGTACACGGATGAAAATAAATCTGTTAATTTTACAAAGGTTGCGGGGCTTAGGGAGGAAAAAGAAGAGTTAGAAGAGATCGTGGACTTTCTGCGGGAGCCTGGCAAGTATACGAAGCTGGGCGCCAGAATCCCAAAAGGCGTGCTGTTGGTAGGCCCTCCGGGAACCGGTAAGACGCTGCTTGCAAAGGCGGTTGCCGGGGAAGCGGGCGTGCCGTTTTTCAGCATTTCGGGTTCTGACTTTGTAGAGATGTTTGTCGGTGTCGGCGCTTCCCGTGTGCGCGATTTGTTTGAAGATGCGAAGAAAAACGCGCCATGTATCGTATTTATCGACGAGATTGACGCTGTGGCAAGACGGCGTGGTACCGGAATGGGCGGCGGACACGACGAGAGAGAGCAGACGCTGAATCAGATGCTTGTCGAGATGGACGGCTTTGGCGTTAACGAAGGCATTATTGTGATGGCGGCGACAAACCGTGTGGATATCCTTGACCCGGCGATTATGCGTCCGGGGCGTTTTGACCGCAAGGTGCATGTCGGCAGGCCGGATGTCGGAGGACGGGAAGAAATCCTGCACGTACATGCCAAAAACAAGCCGCTGGGCGACGATGTAGACCTTAAGCAGATCGCGCAGACGACGGCGGGCTTTACCGGCGCTGACCTGGAAAACCTGTTAAACGAAGCGGCGATCCGCGCGGCAAAGGCTGACCGCGGCTATATCAGGATCGAGGATATCCGCAATTCGTTTGTAAAGGTTGGAATTGGCGCCGAGAAAAAGAGCCGGATTATCAGCGAAAAAGAAAAACGGATTACCGCGTTTCACGAGGCGGGCCATGCGATTTTGTTTCATGTGCTGCCGGATGTGGGGCCGGTGTATTCGGTGTCGATTATTCCTACCGGGGCAGGTGCTGCCGGGTATACGATGCCGCTTCCTGAAAAGGATGAGATGTTTAATACAAAAGGGCGGATGTTGCAGGAGATCGTTGTAGACCTGGGCGGCAGAGTGGCGGAAGAGCTGATCTTTGACGATATTACGACCGGGGCGTCGCAGGATATCAAGCAGGCGACAGCGATGGCAAAGGCGATGGTGACCAAATACGGCATGTCGGAAAACCTGGGGCTGATCTGCTATGATGAAGAGGATAACGAGGTGTTTATCGGCAGGGACTTGGCGCACACAAAAGGCTATGGTGAAAATGTGGCGACGCTGATTGACCAGGAGGTAAAACGCATTATCGATGAGTGCTATCTGAAAGCGAAGGAGATTATTCACCAGTATGAAGCTGTGCTGCATCAGTGTGCAGACCTGCTGTTAGAGAAGGAGAAGATCAGCAGGGAAGAGTTTGAATCTTTGTTTTTAGACCAGAAGGAAATCCCGTTAATGCAGGTATAGTGCATTTTATTGCGGAGGATCTGTGCAATATTATGCAAACATTTTGCATATAATTGGAACTTAATGCATGAATTGCACAAAAAATGATCCGATATTTTGCGAAGTTTGTGCACACTTATCGGTAAAATGGTGGTATTATTATTAACGTAAAAACCCCCCAATACATTATATAGTTTTTGCTATACCCCATAGTAAAAATACCTTCTCCTAAAAAAGACAGCGTAAGCTGTCTTTTTTACTTTGTATTTTATTTTGCTCTTTTTTTCCATATTTTTGTTTAGTTGTGCCATAGATTATTTTGAAAATATAGGCTATACTTAACAAAAAAAGGAAAATGGAGCTTGTGGAGATGGAAAGTAAATCAGTATATGAATTAAACAGAATACAGCGCTACATGATGCAGATGCGTCCGGTGCTCTATAAGCAGGTGCTCTTCTCAGACGGTACCGCCGATTACAGACAGCCGCCGGAACCGAAAGTGGGAGAAGATGTATCGATTCGTTTCCGTACAAAGAAGGATAATGTAGATGCTGTGTTTTTGTGCGGCAATGGGCAGGAATATTTGATGGAAAAAGTAGAATCCTGTGAAGAATTTGATTATTATGCATATACCGTTACGATGACGGACGAGCCGTTTGACTATTATTTCCAGGTGGCAGACGGTATGCTTACCTTATATTATGACAATTACGGGCCGACTAAGGAGCTGCGCCCGCAGTATAACTTTCGGATTGTGCCGGGTTTTTCAACGCCGGACTGGGCAAAGGGCGCGGTGATGTACCAGATTTTGGTAGACCGCTTTTACAACGGGGACATCGGCAACGATGTAGAGACAAACGAATATTTTTATATTCGTACGACGAGCCAGCGTGTAGAAAACTGGGATAAGGTTCCGGCAAATTTCAGCGTGGCTGAGTTTTACGGCGGCGACCTGGAAGGCGTGCGCAAAAAACTGGATTATTTGCAGAATTTAGGCATCGAAGTGATTTATTTTAATCCGCTGTTTGTCTCGCCGTCGAACCATAAATACGATATTCAGGATTATGACTATATCGACCCGCATTACGGCAAGATCGTAGCAGACGGCGGGGCGCTGCTGCCGCAGGGCTGCGTGGACAACCGTTTGGCGGAGCGCTATATTAAGCGCGTGACAGATAAGCGCAATTTGGAAGCAAGCAACCAGTTTTTTGCACAGCTTGTAGAAGAGATCCACAGCCGCGGGATGCGTGTGATCTTAGACGGCGTATTTAACCATTGCGGCTCGTTTAACAAATGGATGGACAGGGAAGAGCTGTATAACGGGCAGGAAGGCTACGAGCCTGGCGCTTATGTGTCCAGGGAAAGCCCGTACCGGGAATATTTTAAGTTCCGCGACCAGAATGCATGGCCGCACAATAAATCGTATGACGGCTGGTGGGAGCACGATACGCTGCCGAAGCTGAATTATGAAGAATCGAAAGAACTGTACCAGTATATTTTAGAGATCGGGAAAAAATGGGTATCCCCGCCCTATAACGCGGACGGCTGGCGCTTAGACGTAGCAGCGGACTTAGGGTACAGCGAGGAGTTTAACCACCAGTTCTGGCGTGATTTCAGGAAGGCGGTCAAATCCGCCAATCCAGATGCGATTATTTTGGCGGAGCATTACGGAGATCCGAAAAACTGGCTTGCCGGCGACCAGTGGGATACGATTATGAACTACGATGCGTTTATGGAGCCGGTGACCTGGTTTTTGACCGGGATGGAAAAGCACAGCGACAGCTTCCAGATCTGTACGCTTGGAAACATCGACAACTTTAAAGGATCGATGAATCATTATATGACAAGCTTTTTAACGCCGTCCTTATACTGCTCGATGAACCAGTTGTCCAATCACGACCATTCGCGTTTCCTGACCCGGACAAACCACAGGCCGGGGCGCATCGATACGCTCGGCGCACAGGCAGCTTCCGAAGGGATTAACAAAGGCGTATTCCGGGAGGCAGTCGTAATCCAGATGACCTGGCCGGGCGCACCGACGATCTATTACGGCGACGAAGCAGGCGTGTGCGGCTTTACCGATCCGGACAACCGGCGGACATATCCGTGGGGGAAGGAAGATAAAGAGCTGATCGCGTTCCACAGGGAAATGATTCGGATTCATAAGGAGCATTCGGCACTGCGCACCGGATCGGTAAAATTTTTGCAGGGAGAACACAACCTGCTGTGCTATGCGCGCTTTAACCGCAGGGAACAGCTTGTCGTCCTCGTCAATAATGCCGACGGCAGCCGGGATATCGACGTGTCGGTATGGGCAGCCGGCATACCGCTGTCCGCGGAGCTGGAGCAGTTGATCTTTACAAATGAAAATGGATATTCCGTGGTGCCGGTACAGTATACGGTGACAGAAGGGCGCCTGAAAATTATGCTGCCGAAATATTCTTCGGTCGTACTCCGGCGCAAATAGCGGCAATCCCCTATACGGGCTGTCCTGAAAACGTTATTTTGAAACGAAAATAATGTTTTCAGGGCAGTCTTTTTATTTTTCTGCAACAAAACCAGTCAAAACGAACACTATATCCATATACGGAAAACATATATTTGCAAAGAAACAATGACAACAGGATATCCAGGAGGCATGTCATGGGCCATGATTTGGAGCTGGTGCGGCAGGCAAAACGGGGCGACGCGGATGCGTTTGCCTGCTTGTACCAGGAGATTTATGAAGATTTATACCGGTTTGCAGTTTATATTTTAAAAGATCCTGTGGACGCACAGGATGCAGTCAGCGAGGCGGTGACAGACGCGTTTGCATCTGTTGGAAAACTGCGCAGGGCAGAGGCGTTTCGCGGATGGATGTTTCGGATTCTGTCTGCAAAATGCAGGCGCAGGCTGCGGGATTACGCAAACAGAACCGTTGAATTATCAGACGAGCTGTCAGAGCGGCTTGCGGCGCCTGGATCTTTTGGGGATGCCGCGGAGCAGCTTCAGGTACGAATGCTGTTTTGGGAGCTTCCGGCAGACGACCGCATGATAATTGCGATGCATGTATTTGCAGGATATACAAGCAGAGAAATCGCCAGGCAGCTACATATGAACGAAAATACCGTTCGTTCCAGGGAGAGCCGCGCGCTGAAAAAAATGAAAGAAAAACTAAAATAAGGCAGTCAACCGCTGCCGAACATCGCTGCGAAAACAGTCAGGAGGGAATCGGGATGGAAGATCGGGACCTATTGAAAAAAATCGAACAATCGGCACAGGATCTAAGAGTGCCAAACGCTCTGGAGCCGGAGCAGGTGAAAGAGCAATTAAAAAATAAGAACAGGCGTATCCAAAAGAGCAGGCGGTACAGGATGATCGCTGCCGCGGCTTGCCTGTGCCTCTGCTTTGGGGCAGGCAGTGCCGCGTATCAGAATGATACAAGACAAGCCAATTACAGCCAGCCATTGGAGAAGCTGGATGAAAAGGAAGAAAATGCAGCAGAAAATCAGCCAGCCCCGGGTGAAAGTACAGCCGGCCTGGATCTTGCAGAGGAAGCGCCTGTAAAAAAACTGGGCAAGATGTATACGCTGGCGTCCAATTACGGGGAAGTGTACGATGTATTAGAAAAAGAAGCCGAACGCCAGATGGCGCAGAAGGAACGGTTCGTCCAGGAAGGCATAGCGATGGATGACGCAAAAGAGGCAGAGGGGGCAGAGGAGCTCGACGTTTTGGACAGCGCGGCAATGGTACAGGAAAACTCTAAGATGAAGGACATAGCAGGCGCCATGCCGCAGGGCATCCGGGATGCAGAGGATGATGCAGGGGCAGACTTTTCAACAACCAATTTGCAGGTGGAAGGAGTCGATGAAAGTGACTGCGTAAAGACAGACGGCAGGTTTCTCTATGTCGTGCAGGACGCGCAGATCCAGGTGCTGGACGTCCGCGGGCAGATACCAAAGAAAGCCGGGACGATCCAGCCGGAAATGGATGAGGATACAGACCGCATCTGCGAGATATATGTGGCAGACGGACAGTTAACCGTCATTGTGCAGACAGAACAGACATCTCTGCAACAAGAAAAAGAGCGTATCCATGCAGACCCAGTAGAAGATGGCAGAAAATATGAAGGAATCGCACAAGAGGACGTGTATTCCGATGCACAGGAATACGATCGGGTTAGAGGCATTGCCGATGAGGACGTGCAGCGCATTGCAACGAAAGCAGTCACCAGAGCAGTGACGTACGATATTTCAGACCCGCAAAAACCCATGCCGCAGGATACGGTGACACAAGACGGATGGTTTCAGGCTTCCAGAAAAATCGCAAACCGCCTGTATCTGTTTACCGGGCAGTCGCTGAACATTGCACAGGGGATGCAGCGTGGGGAGATGCTCAAAGAAGAGCATCTGGACAATTGGCTTCCATGTGTAAACGGCAGCGCTGTCCGCGCAGACAGCATTTATCTGCACGAAACAGGCAGCCAGGGTATCCTGATGGCTTCGATAGACCTTGCCAGCCACAGCAAGGTGCTGGATACGAAGCTGCTTGTAAACCAGTATGCAAAACTGTATGTAAGCAGCCGTTCGGCCTATTTGTATTACACAGAATATACAAATGAAGCAGAAAGAACCAGGATCGCACGCTTTGCGCTGGAAACAGACGGATCGATCCGGGCAAAGGCGGCAAAGACTGTAAAAGGAAGCATCCAAGATACGTTCGCTATCCATGAAAGAGAAGGATTTTTGCAGGTGCTAACGTCCGTCACCTATGCAGATCCCTGGGAAAACCGCGTATACGTATTAGATGAAAATATGGATACCGTCGGCAAGCTGACCGGGCTGGCAAAAGGAGAACAAATCTATGCGGCAAGGTTTACAGGCACAGTCGGATACTTTGTAACTTATCGAAATACAGACCCGTTGTTTACCGTAGATTTTTCCGATCCAAGCAATCCTAAGGTTATCGGGGAGCTTAAGGTAACCGGATTTTCAGAATACCTGCATTTCTGGAGCGGCCACAAGCTGCTTGGTATCGGGTACGAGACTGACCCGGACAGTGGGAGGACGGTTGGCATTAAGCTGTCGATGTTTGATATCTCCAATCCGGTAAAAGTGAGGGAAGAAGCGAAACTTGTGCTGGAAGGGATTACTGAATGTGTGGGCTTGTTTGATTATAAAGCGGTGCTTGTCGATCCGGGAAAGAATGTGATTGCGTTTACGACGAGGAGCTATAGGGACAGGTTTGAGGAGCATTATCGTGTGTTTTCTTTTGAGAATGGGAAATTTGTGCGCAGGATTGAGGATACGCTGCATTCGGGGGAGGATGCGCCGAGAGACAGCCGATGGAGGAGTGTGTTTGTGGGGGATATGCTGTATCTTGTGAATGAGAGGAAGGTGCTGACGTATGATATGGCGGATGGGTGGAAAGAGGTTGATAAGATGAAGTTTGAGTGATGAGTATTCCTGAAGGGGGGGGTGTTGGCTGGGGGACGCTGGGAGAGGGGATTGGCACGCCCTGGCTGCGTCCGCTCCAGAAGGTTAAGAAGCCCTAAGCATCCTGCGGTTACGCTGAGGCACCGTCCGGTCGCGGCACCTAGTTCGCCCTGGCTTACAGCCAGCAGCTAAAGGTGCCGCTGGGCTTCGCCCCTGCTTTGGTTCAGCAGGATGCTAAGGGCTTCTAAACCTTCTTACAAGGCCGCAGCCAGGGCGTGCCAATCCCCTCTCCCGGCTGTTTTTCGCAGGTGCAACACAGCCTGTTCCTATTTGCAAGAATATCCGCAACACAGCTTAGTTCCTATTTTGCAAGAATATCCGCAACACAGCTTAGTGCCTATTTGCAAGAATCTCCGCAACACAGCTTAGCGCCTATTTTGCAAGAAAATCTGCAACACAGCTTAGTGCCTATTTGCAAGAATCTCCGCAACACAGTTTGCTTCCTATTTGCAAGAAAATCTGCAATACAGCTTGTTTCCTATTTGCAAGAAAATCTGCAACACGGCTTGTTTCCTATTTGCAAGAATCTTCGCAACACAGCTTAGTTCCTATTTACAAGAATATCCGCAATAAGATATACTTTCTTCCAGCATAGCAGCCACCCATAATGGAGCTTTTAAGAGCATGGAGCTATCCACTTAGAGCCTTGAAAAGACAGCCGGAGGAAGGGGAGCGGGGCTGGCTTCCTGTGACGTTGGAAGAAATGTTAGGAGCCCTTAGTATTCTGCTCGATCACGTAGGGGCGAAGCCAAGCGGCACCTTTAGCTGCTGGCGGAACGCCAGGGCGAACTAGGTGCCGCGCCCGGACGGGGTCTCAGCGTAAACGCAGAATGCTTAGGGCTCCTTACATTTCTGGAATCGGAACAGGAAGCCAGCCCCGCTCCCCTTCCTCCAGCGTCCGTCCAGTCCGTCCAGTCCGTCCAGTCCGTCCACGCCACAACGCCCCTCCATCCCTCTAAAACAGCGAAATAACCGACTGCCTCTCCACAATATCCACATCCATCGTAATCCGGCACGGCACACTCGTTTTCCCCGTGCAGATCTTTTCCAGCAAAAGCCGCGTAGCAAGCCGCGCTTTCTGCGGGATATCCTGCGAGATCGACGTCAGCTTCGGCATCGTATACTGGCAGAGCGTCAGATTGTCATAACCGATCACAGAAAGATCCGCGGGCACTCTTAATCCCCCAAGCCTGGCTCCTTCCATAATCCCGATCGCGCAGATATCTGCGGTTGCCACGGCAGCGGTCAGGTTGTTCATCGACGCGATTTTCTTGCCTGCCGCAATCCCGCCCTCATAGGAAGGCGGATAGGCAAGCACATATTCCGGGCGGAACGGGATGCCGCTTTCTTCTAATGCCCGGCAGTAGCCGCCGAAGCGTTCGGTCAGGATATGATTGCCTTTATAATCGGCAATAAACGCAATATGTGTATGCCCGTGGTTGATCATGTATTTTGTAGACAAGTATAAGCCTTTCTGGTCATCTGAACAGATATTGATGAATTCGGAGGAAGTAAGGCTGCTGTCAAACATAGCAACCGGAACCTTGGAGGTCTTTGAAAATTGTTCCATATAGTTTTCAAAGTCGGGATACAAAAAGATAATGCCGTCTACGTTCCAGTTTTTTAACAGCAGCGTGATATCGCTTTCATGTGCGATGGAGCGTACCATCGTATAGTATCCGCTGTCGCGCAGCTCCTGCTCGATCGTACCGATCATGGTGCTGATATATGGATTTTCTAAAAAGTTTTCCGTTGGCTCTTCTTCAAAAATAGACAAAATAATCCCGATAATATTGGACGTTTTATTCGAGAGGCTGCGTGCGCTTAAGTTTGGCACATAGCCGCATTCTTCGATGATAGCGTTTACTTTTTCAATTGTTTTTGCCGATACACGGTTATTTTTGCCGTGTACGACATTCGATACGGTCATCATGCTGACACCGGCTTTGTCAGCGACATCTTTTAACGTCATAAGCTGCACCTCCTTATTTATGTAAATGGGTTTAATTAAACCTTTTGGTTGGTTTATAAACCTTAATGATTGATGCTTGATTCAGAACCGTTGTCAGGCAAGAAAGCTGCGGGCAGGCGTCGGCAGGCAGAGAGCCAAATGCGTTCTAAAAACTGCCGCCCCGGAAAGAACCGGCACAGGATGTCTTTGAGGGGTTATAACCTGCGGACAGCGGGTGTTTTTGGAATTCAAGCAAATCTAAACCTGATAAAAGGGTTTAATAGTTATATTTATTATATATTAGTCTATATTTGAAATCAACTTAGAAAATTCAAAATAGAGAAATTATGATATTTGCATAAAAATCAGGCTATAAATATGTGGAAAAATAACAAATAAACAAATTCATATTGACGAATAGACGAAAACATGCTATTTTATTTATAGATTTAGCGCTAAACCTACGGAAAGAAAGAATAAGATAGAACAAGAAGTATGAAATGAGTCACAGAAAAGTAAGAGATTCGTAATACCGAAACAGTTCAGACAATATGATCTGTTACCATCAAAAAAGGAGAGGAAAATATGAAGAAAAAATGGATTGCAGCAATGATGGCGGCTGCTATTGCCTTTACAGGACTGGCGGGCTGCGGCAGTAAGGATACTAACGAAGGAGGTTCCGGGTCAGGCGGAAGCGATGCGGACAGCCCGCAGGTGGAAGCTCCGACAGAACCGTTTGGGGATACGGTCAAATATGACCCGAGCGTGGAGATTAACGAAGGAAAAGATATTACAGTAGAATTATGGGAGTGGGGCAGCGACGACCTGTTCCAGCAGATTATAGATGGATATACGGCAATGCATCCAAACGTAACGATCAAGCTCGTCAATAATCCGTGGGAGGATTACTGGACAAAGCTGCCGCTGGCGCTGGATGGGGCAAATGGCCCGGCGTTGTTTAACGTACATAACAGTTATCATGAAAACCTGATTAATTACCTGGCGCCGTTAGAGATTCCAACCGCGGACTTAGAAGCTGACTTTACCGGTGTGGCGGCGCATATGATCGATGACAAGATCTATTACATTGATTACGGCATGATGACCGGAACAGTTTATTATAACAAAGATATGTGGGAAGCGGCAGGGCTGACCGATGCGGATATTCCAAAGACATGGGACCAGATGCGTGAAGTGGCGAAAAAGCTTACGGTTCGTGAGGGAGATACGCTGGTTCAGGCTGGATTAAACTTTAACGATGATTTTCATCAGAACTACCTGCTGGGCTTAAACTACCAGCTCGGCGAAAACTTGTTCCAGGAGGACGGCAAGACCCCGAATGTCAATTCTGACGCTATGAAACAAGTGATGCAGATGCTTGTAGATATGTATGAGGTAGACGGCGTAGGTTCCAAGGACTTTGGAGAAAAAGGCTCCGACAGCTTTGGGCAGGGGCAGTCTGCAATGGTTATCCAGTGGGGGCATTATTACAATACACTGAATACGACATGGAGCGATATTAACTTTGGCGTATTTGAAATCCCGACCTTTGACGAAAATCCATATGCGTATAACCGCTACAACGGCGAGTCTACGTTTGGCATTAATAAAAATGCCCCGGCTGACCAGCAGGCGGTTGCACAGGATTTTGTAAAATACTTCCTTGCAAACGATGATGCGCAGATCGCATTTAACCTTGCGATGAGCACCTTCCCGGCAAAGAAATCATTGGCAGACAATCCTAAGATCCTGGAAAATCCTTCTCTTGCCGTATTGTCTGAGCATATCGACCACTATATCTGGCCGGGTCCAATGCCTTCTACCGTAGAGACATCTCTGAAAAAGGCAGGGCAGGATATCTTCTTTAACGGCGTGGATATCGATACGGCGCTGAATGCGGCACAGGAGGATATTATCCGCGATATGAAGAGCAGTGCGTTTGAATCTGTAGAAAACCTGTATGAATTTGCTGAAAAATAAAGCGGCTGTACAGTAGTGTACCAGGCAGCAGAACCCCGTGCATGGGGAGCCTGCGCCTGCAACGTGCCGGGGCTTTCTGAATAGTATCGCAGCTAGTACGGCAGCGTGTGTTTCGGATGAAAGAAAGCGCCGGCACGATGGAACAAAATCAGGGAGGAATGTTATGTTTAAAAAATCAAGTCCCCTTCAGAGCAAAAGCGAGATTGTCCTGCGGAATATCGTAGTTGTTGCAATGGTTATTTTCTTTATGGTGTTTCTGATTATTCCAATCGCGATCGCGTTTGCAGGCAGTTTTCATGAATGGAATCCGCTGAGCGGAACTTACCGGTTCCTTTGGCTGGATAATTATAAAGAAGTGTTTACGAGTGCATTGTTCGGCAAATCGATGCTGAATACGCTGATCTTTTCCGTAGTAGTCATTATTTTCCGGGTTGGCTTGGGGCTTGGGATTGCTTACGCGATCTATTCTTCTTTAGTCAAGTATAAGAGCTTTTTCCGGGCAGTTTACTATATGCCTGTCGTTACCCCGATGGTAGCGGTAGCATTTGTATGGAAGTTTATGTACAATCCGCAGATCGGTACGATCAACCAGATCTTCGGGCTGGATGTTAACTGGCTGATGAATCCAAAGACGGCGCTGCTTGCGGTTATGATTATGACGATCTGGAAGGATTTTGGATATGCGGTCGTAATGTTTATGGCTGGGCTTTATTCACTGCCTTCGGATGCGCTGGAAGCGGCAAATGTGGACGGTGCAAATGCCTGGCAGACTTTCCGGTATATTACGTTTCCTCTTTTAAAGCCGATGACGCTGTTTGTCGTGATTACGTCGATTATTTCTTATATTCAGGCATATGTGCAGATCCTGATTATGACGGAAGGCGGGCCGGGTACGGCGACTTATCTGGCTTCTTATATTATCTACGACGAAGCTTTTGTAAAATATAACTTTGGCTATGCGTCGGCACTGTCGTTTGTGCTGTTTGTGATTACAGCGGTATTTACCTGGTTATCGTTCCGCGTATCCGGCAAGGAAGAGTAGGAGGTCGAAAGTATGAAAAGAAAAGTAAGCAGTGTACTGTTAAACGGAATCCTCCTGATACTGGGGATTGTTACGGTATATCCGTTCTTTTGGATGCTGTCGTCTTCATTTAAGCAAAACAAAGAAATTATGGCGCTGCATCAAAAGTTCTTGCCGCAGGAATTTATACTGAGCAACTATGAGAGCATGAACGCCCATTTTAATTTTATGCGGTTTTTTGCGAACAGCCTTTTGATTACGGTTGCGGTCACGCTGCTCGTGATTTATACAAGTACGTTGTGCGGGTTTGTCCTTAGTAAATATAAATTCAAAGGGAGAGAGTTTTTATTCAGCGTTGTGCTGTCTACGATGATGATTCCGTGGTGTGTCACGATCATCCCGAAATATTCGATGATCCAGTCGTTTGGGTGGATGAACAGCTATAAGGCGCTCATTATCCCGGCGATGTTCAGCGGGTTCGGCATCTTTATGATGAAGCAGCATATTGCGTCCCTGCCGGATGAGATCTTAGAAGCGGCGAGGATTGATGGGGCAAATGAGTTCTATATTTTCCACCGGATTATTATGCCGATGGCAAAAAATGGCATTTCCAGCATAGCGATCTTCCAGTTTTTATGGACATGGGAGGATTTTTTGTGGCCGTATCTGGTTATCAACGATCAGGAAAAACAGCTTCTTGCCGTAGGGCTTAAGATGTTTAACGGACAGTACTCTACGGATTACGGCGCATTGTTTGCGGCGACGGCAATTTCGATTTTGCCGGTACTGCTTATTTACCTGTTTTTCCAGAAGCAGTTTATTGCAGGAATTGCTTCTTCTGCTGTAAAGGGATAGCAGGATTGGTAGGAAGAAGAATATAGGGAAGGAGAAACATAAATGAAGGATAGATATCAGGTGAAGGCAAGTCCTCTTGCTCTGGCTGAAAATATCGTTGCCGGAGATCAATACAGAATTACAATGCTGACCGAAGGGCTGGTACGCTTAGAATACAGTGAGGATGGAGTTTTTGAGGACAGGGCGACGCAGATGGTGCTCCACAGGGATTTTCCAAAAACTTCTTATAAAGTTTTGGAGACGGAGGATCATATCAGGATTCTTACTTCCCGTATTCAGCTTCAGTACAATCGGAAACAATTTGCAAGTCATGGGCTGAGTATCCAGGTTGTTGGAAACTACAGTGCGTATCATAGTATCTGGCATTTTGGCGAGCCAGTCCATGACCTTATGGGGACAGCAAGGACGCTGGACGAAGCGGACGGAGCGGTCAGCCTGGAGCATGGCGTGATCTCACGCTTTGGCTATTCGGTGATTGACGACAGCAAGTCACAGGTATTTTTGGAGGATGGATGGATCGCGCCCAGGAAAAAAGGGATCTGGGATTTGTATTTCTTTGGATATGGGCATGATTATAAAGAAGCGCTGCATGATTTTTATGCACTGTGCGGCACCACGCCGATGCTGCCGAGGTTTGCGCTTGGCAACTGGTGGAGCCGTTTTTACAAATATTCAGAACAGACGTATATGGAGCTGATGGAGCGGTTTGCCAGAGAAAACCTGCCGTTTACAGTAGCGGTTATCGATATGGACTGGCATCTTGTAGATATTGACCCGAAGTATGGAAGCGGCTGGACGGGGTATACCTGGAATAAAGAACTGTTCCCTGACCCGGTGAGGTTTCTTGCCTGGCTGCACGAACGGGGAATGCGCACAACGCTGAATGTCCATCCGGCAGACGGCGTGCAGGCATATGAGGAAATGTATGAACAGATCGCAAAGGAGCTGGGTGTTGACTATGAAAGCAAAGACCCTGTGTTCTGCGACCTTGCCGACCGCCATTATCTCGACGCTTATTTTAAATACCTGCACCATCCAAGGGAAGAAGAAGGCGTAGACTTTTGGTGGATCGACTGGCAGCAGGGAAGCAACTGCAAGATCGAGGGATTAGACCCGCTGTGGATACTGAATCATTTTCATTATCTGGATAATGGTCGGGACGGAAAGCGCCCTCTGATCTTTTCCAGATATGCGGGGCCGGGAAGCCACCGCTATCCGACCGGGTTTTCCGGGGATACGGTCATTACCTGGGAATCTCTGGATTTTCAGCCGTATTTTACAGCGACGGCATCGAACATCGGCTACGGCTGGTGGAGCCACGATATCGGCGGGCACATGCTTGGGTATAAAAACGACGAGATGACGGCACGGTGGACGCAGCTTGGGGCGTATTCTCCGATTCTGCGCCTGCACAGCTCCGGCAGCGAGTTTAACGGCAAGGAGCCGTGGAGATTTAAAAAGGACGCGGAGCTTGCGATGGGCGAGGCGCTTAGGGAACGCCACCGGATGATGCCGTATTTGTATACGATGAATTACAGGAGCTATAAAGACGGTTTGCCGCTGGTTCTGCCAATGTATTATGAGCATCCTGAGGAAGCACATGCCTATGAGGTAAAAAACCAGTTTTACTTTGGCAGCGAGCTGGTCGTGGCTCCTATTACATCGCCGATGATCCAGGGGCTGAACGCGGCGAAGGTAACGGCATGGCTGCCAAAAGGCGTCTGGTATGATATTCATACAGGCATGATGTATGACGGCGGCAGGATGCTGGATCTGTACAGGGATCTGACGAGTATGCCGGTGCTGGCAAAAGCAGGTGCGATCCTGCCGTTTACGGAAGAAATCGACGGCGTACAGGCTGGGAAAAATCCAGGGTCGCTGCATATCCGGGTATTTGCGGGAGCTGATGGCAGCTTTTCGCTGTATGAGGATGATAATGAGACTTGTGGTTATGAAACTGGGGACTGCGTGGTTACGAGGATGCATTATGCGCAGGCACAGCGCGCGGTATTTACGATCGAGCCGGCAGATGGCAATCGGAGCCTGATTCCTGGCACGCGCAGTTATGTGATCGAGCTTACGGGATGGAAGGCGCAGGCGGCACGGCAGGTGGAAGTAACTGCTGATGGCTGTGGGATTGTGTGTTCTGTTGGGTATGATGAGAAAAAGCAGGCGGTGATTGTATCGGTGCCGGAAACGGATGTATCGAAGAAGGTTCAGGTTTGCCTGGGGGCTGAGAATATCAGTGTGGAAAATCAGGTGCTGCAAAGGTGTTTTGATTTTTTGAATCAGGCGGAGATTGGATTTGAGAGTAAGGACAGGCTGTATCGGGTTTTGCGGGAAGAAAGCAGGACGGGGGTTGTGCTGGGGCAACTGAATGCGATGGAGCTGGATGATGGGCTATATGGGGCGTTGGTGGAGATTGTTACGGCGAGGGGATAGGATGCTTAGAGGTTGTTAGGGAGGGGGAGGGGAGTGGCTTCGAGGACGCCGGGAGAGGGGATTGGCACGCCCTGGCTGCGTCCGCTCCAGAAGGTTAAGAATCCCTAAGCCTCCTGCGGTTACGCTGAGGCACCGTCCGGGCGCGGCACCTAGTTCGCCCTGGCTTGCAGCCAGCAGCTAAAGGTGCCGCTTGGCTTCGCCCCTGCTTTGGTTCAGCAGGATGCTAAGGGCTTCTAAACCTTCTTACAAGGCCGCAGCCAGGGCGTGCCAATCCCCTCTCCCGGCTGTTTTTCGCAGGTGCGACACAGCCTGTTTCTAGTTGCAACAATATTTGCGCAGTAGATATAATCTCGCCGGGTATAACAGTTAGGCATATGAAGCTTTTTAAGGGGATGGAGTTATCTGCTTGGAGCTTTGAAAAACCGATCGAGAGGTGGTAGGAATCTCAGGAAGCTGCGTATAGAGTTAACCACTTAGAGCTAAAAAACCGATTGGGAGGCGGCAGGAATCTCAGGAAGCCGCGAATGGAGCTATCTACTTAGAGCCTAAAAACCGATCGAGAGGTGGCTGAAAGCTCAGGAAGTCGCGTACGGAATTATCCACTTAGAGCCTTGAAAAAACAGCCGGAGGAAGGGGAGCGGGGCTGGCTTCCTGTGACGTTGGAAGGAATGTTAGGAGCCCTTAGTATTCTGCTCGATCACGTAGGGGCGAAGCCAAGCGGCACCTTTAGCTGCTGGCGGAACGCCAGGGCGAACTAGGTGCCGCGCCCGGACGGGGTCACAGCGTAAACGCAGAATGCTTAGGGCTCCTTACATTCTGGAATCGGAACAGGAAGCCAGCCCCGCGCCCCTTCCTCCGGCGTCCCTTCATGTCCAAACGCACATTCTGGACAACTGAAAAAGCATTTACAAACAAAATTTAAGTGAACTATGTATGATAGATATACAAATAAGCAGTCTCCCAGAGTATACTACATAAAGTACAAGGGGATGACCAATACATCATGAATAGCAATACCACCCGTCACTCGTCAAAGTATCAGGGTGGTTTTTACTATGTATAGCTGCTTACATAAAAAATTTGAATGAAAAGGTTGAATTTTACCAAAAACAGAGTAAAATCGAGGTAGGAATTCTTTTGGAACGGATCAGAGGAGGTTTTGCCTGGATGAGCGCACGATTGAAAAACCAGCTCAGCTATTTATTTTTTATAGTGCTTGCCGTACTTGCTTTTTATACGGTGTTTCGGGATAATGATATGGCACTGGTTGCGGCGTCTTTGAAAAAAATGAAGCTGTCGTATCTGCTTGCCTGTGCCGTGACAGCGCTTGTGTTTACCATGATGGAGGGCGTGATGATCTGGTATCTGCTGCGGGCGTTGCAGGGGACGGCGAGGCTTATGGACTGTATCCGGTATTCTTTTGTCGGTTTTTTGTATTCCGGCATTACGCCTTCTGCTACCGGCGGGCAGCCGATGCAGCTTTATCATATGAAGCGTGACGGGAATGGTTTGTCTGAAAGTACGGTGGTGCTGATGACGGTAGCGCTTGTGTATAAGCTGGTGCTTGTGCTGATGGGGATTGCGATGGTGCTGTTTGGCTTTCCGGTGCTGAAGGAAAACCTGGGGAACTATTTAAACCTGTTTTATCTGGGGATGTTTTTAAATACGGCGTTAGTGGCGGTGCTGCTCGTTGTTATGGTTTTTCCGGCGTTTGCCGAATGGATGATCCTTGGTGTGGAAAAGCTGCTTGTCAAAGGAAGGCTGATGAAGCAATCAGAGTACCGTACGGCAAGTATCCATCGGTTTATCCAGAGCTATCAAAACGCGGTGCAGTTTTTGCTGAAAAATAAAACGCAGGTGGCGGTTGTCATGCTTGCCACGTTCGGGCAGCGCTGCCTGGTGTTTATCCTGCCGTATATTGTCTATTGCGGTTTTGGGCTAAAAGGGGCGGATGCGCTGGCAATCCTGATGATCCAGATGTCGATTTATCTTGCCGTTGACATGCTGCCGCTGCCGGGCGCGCAGGGGATTACGGAACTGATGTATAAGCGGGCGTTTCGGGATATCTTTACGGTGGAGTATGTCGTGCCGTCGATGTGCGTGTCTAGGGGGATCAGCTTTTATTTTTTGCTGTTTTTCAGTATGGCGGTGTGTGTGGTGCATCATGTGCGGTTTCGGATGCGCAGAGGATAGAGGGCGGCAGGACGATTGCCGTAGATGGAAGGTGTGATATGTGCGTGGCGGGACATGTGCAGGGGATGTAAGAAGGGAGAATGGCATGGCTGTATGTCTGAATACCGAATCAGCATATCGATTTTTTGATATACTGGTACATGATCAATTTTTTGTAGATAAAACGGGTATGATTGAAATTATGAATACCAGAATTAATGCGATGAACCGTTATATCTGCATTACGAAGCCGCGGCGTTTTGGAAAAACCTCGGTGCTGAATATGCTGGGAGCGTACTATGGGCGGGCGTATGATTCCAGTGGATTGTTTGAAGGTTTGAATATCAGTAAAAGCGCATCTTACGGCGTTCACCTGAATCGATACCAGGTCATTCAGCTTAGCCTTCATCATCTGCCGGATAGCGGAAGCGCATATGAGGATTATATCAGCCTGATCAAAGATTCCATAGCAGATGATATCAGGGAAGCCTATCCGCATCTGCAAAATAAAAAATTCCGCAGCATTACGGAGCTGCTGGCTGCTACAAAAGACCAGTTTATTTTTATGATTGACGAGTGGGACTATATATTCAGCCATGGGCTGTATCAGGAACATCAAAGCGACTATTTGGAGTTTTTAAGGAATTTGCTGAAAGACCAGCCATATGTGGCGCTTGCCTATATGACGGGCGTGCTTCCGGTGAAAAAATATAGCACTGGTTCGGCACTGAATATGTTTAAAGAGTATACGATGCTGAGAGATCCGTTTTTTGAAGCGTATTTTGGATTTACGGAACAAGAGGTGCAGGCTCTTTGCGAAAAACAGTCGGCTTTAACGATGGAGGAAATCAGAGACTGGTATAACGGGTATCAGATGAAAAATGGTGAGCGGCTGTACAATCCCAGATCGGTTGTGTGTGCGCTGGAAGATGGCGTCTGTCAGAGCTACTGGACAAGGACGGGAAAGATGGACGAGGTCTTATTTTTCCTGAAATATAATATTGGCGAAGTGCGTGATGACGCGGTGAAGATGGTAAATGAAATCTCAGTCAGATTAGACATTGAGGAGGAATATTGCGCCGGGCAGGAAAGCCCCAAATACAGGGAAGAAATCTATTCGGCAATGATTGTATACGGGCTGCTCTCGTATCATGACGGCAGCTTAAAGATTCCCAATAAAGAATTGATGCTGGAATTTCAAAAAGCATTAAGAGACGATGATTTTGGATGCGTTGCAGAGCTTGTCCGCAATTCACATGAAGTACTTCATATATCTTTCAGCTAGGAATCAGTACCGGATAGAACGGGAAGAAAAAAGCGGAAAAGGTTTTGCGGACTTTATCTTTCATCCAAAGCGGAAAGACCTGCCGGGAATTGTCCTTGAGCTAAAAGCAGGAAGCACGCCTCAGGAAGCAATTTCCCAGATCAGAAAGAAGGAGTATTGCGAAAAACTAAGAAAAGAAAATATCACGTCAATTCTGGGTGTTGGGATCTGCTATGATCCCGGCAGGAAAGAGCATACATGCATGATTGAACAAATGTAACGCTACTGTTTTGCAGGGGCGCTTTCTGCGCCGGAGAGGATCTCCTTCTGCTTTTTCTTGCTGAGTCCATGCAGTACCAGCCCGTAGGATTTATCCAGCAGGTCTTTTAACAGCTCGTCCGGGACTGCGCCGTCAGGCTTGATGGAGTTCCAGTGCATTTTGTTCATATAATAGCCGGGTACAATGTCTGAATACTGTGCCCTTAAAAAATCACCTTCGGATGGCTCCAGCTTTAAGGTAATATAGTAGGGCTGGTCGTGGTCGTCCAGGCAGACGGCTGCAAACATCTTGCCGCCGATATGGTAGCGCACCCAGTTCCAGTCCTGCTGCAAGTCTTTGGTGACGCCGGGTTTGTTCTGTAGATATTCATCGATCCATGGGTATTTCATTTGAGTTCTCCTTTTTATGTTTGTAGACGAAATTTAAGTGTGATTGTGGATATGCGGACGCTGGGAGAGGGGATTGGCACGCCCTGGCTGCGTCCGTTCCAGAA
>CAMUPC010000042.1 GCA_947090545.1 uncultured Eubacterium sp.
AACGTAACCGCAGGATGCTTAGGGATTCTTAACCTTCTGGAACGGACGCCGCCAGGACGTGCCAATCCCCTCTCCCAGCGTCCCACCACCAAAAACGTAAAACAAACAAATATAAGAAAGGAACCAAAAAAAATGTCAACAGCAAAAATCATCCCAAAAAGAACAACCCCACTAATGGGCTGGGCATCCTGGAACTGCTTCCACACGAATATCAGCGAACAAACAATCAAAGCCCAGGCAGACACACTCCGGTCAAGCCGCCTCGCAGAATACGGATACTGCTACGTAAACATCGACGACGGATTTTTCGGCGGCAGAGACGCACAAGGAAAACTGCTGTTCCACAAGGAACGCTTTCCAAACGGGATGCGCGCAGTTTCCGACTATATCCACAGCCTGGGCCTAAAGGCAGGCATTTATACAGATGCCGGAGACAATACATGCGGCTATTATTATGAACAGGAAACCGAAGGCGGTTATCACGCAGGCTGCTACGGGCATGAAGAGGAGGACCTGCGCAGGCTGCTGGTGGAATGCAATTATGATTTTCTTAAGGTGGACTGGTGCGGCGGGCTGCGCCTGGAGCTGGATGAAGAGGAGCAGTATACGAAGATCGGCGCTGTGATCGATCAGATCCGTAAGGAAACGGGAAGAGAAATTGTCTACAATATATGCAGATGGGAGTTTCCAGGGGCGTGGGCGACGCGGATTGCAGATTCCTGGCGGACAGGGATCGATATTGAGCCGCATTTTGCGTCGGTGCTCTATCAGATCGACCAGATGAAGCCGCTTGCCCGATTCTGCCGCCCTGGGCATGTCAATGATTCGGATATGATGCAGATTGGAAACGGGATGTCCCTGGAAGAGGAAAAGACGCATTTTGCTATGTGGTGTATGCTGTCAACGCCGCTGATGATCGGAGGCGACTTAACGAAGATGTCGGAAAAAACCTTACAGATCCTCAAAAACAGGGAGCTGATCGCACTGAACCAGGATGCGCTGTGCAGGCAGGCTGTGGTGGCAAAGGAGTACCGGGATGCGCAGGACAGCCTGGAGGCGGAGGCATGGGTGAAGGAGCTGGCGCAGGAAGCGCCCGGGAATGTTACAAAGGCGGTCGCCCTGCTCAACCGCAGCGATGATACGAAGGAGATCGCGTTCGATTTAAAAGACGCCGGGCTTTGCGGGCAGATCGTATCGATCCGGGATGTATGTCTGCATCAGGACAGGACGCCTGCGTCAGCCTTAAAGGAGCGGGTGCCGGCGCATGGCGTGTGTGTCCTGCGTATAACGGCTTCGGATGCCTGCGCTTATCAGGACTGCAACGCGGATGCGAAAGTCGGCAGCGAAAAATTTGAAAAGCTGACGAAGGAGCAGGCGGATGCCCTGATACAGCAGGGAGCGGTGCTTGTAGATGTGCGTACAAAACAAGAATACGACAGGCACCATTTGCCGGGCGCTGTAAATATTCCGTACAAAGAGATTTACCTCCACGCAGGGCAGGTGCTTGCGGACAAGTCGCAGCCGGTGATTGTCTGCTGCGCGACTGGAAAGAGGAGCTGTATGGCAAAGGAACGGCTGGATTGGATGGGCTATGAACAGGCCTGGTATTTGGGCGGGATTTATTAAAAGGAGAAAAACAGGATGTATTTTACGATGGACAGCAGCTTTCTGCCGATGGTGCGGCTTGCGGATGAAACGGCGATTGAGCCGCCGTATGTGCATAAAAAGCGTGTTCCGGGAGAATGGATCGTCTACCTGGTAAAAAAAGGGGAAATGTATCTGGAGGAAAACGGCGTTTCCTATGACCTGCGTACCGGAGATTTTCTGCTGTTAAATCCAAGCCTGTGCCATCAGGGAAGGCGGGCGAGCAGGTGCGAATATTTTTACATCCATTTTGCGCATCCTGATATCCATATGGTCGAAGCAGATGAATGCAGGATGCGCGAAGAGATGTATAAAGTCCGCAGCGCAGCGTTAAAAAGCGATGCCTGCTGCATGTCTGCGGACAGTGGGAGCACCGGGCATACGCTGCTGCTGCCGAAGTACTGCCATATCGCGGATGAGGCGGTTTATGCGTCTGTCTTGCAGAACCTGCACGATATCAGGGCGGCAAACTGCGACCATATGGAATATTATAAGGCGCTCTGCGGCTGCCGGTTTTTGCAGATGCTTGTCCAGGTATCCCGTAGCTGCTTGTCAGCGGAGCTGGAACGGTCTGGGATGGTAACGGCGAGAAGCTATAAAAAAGTGCTGGAAGTCCAGAATTATTTGCAGTCCTGCTACCAGGAGCAGATTACGGGCGACCTGCTGGCGGACCGGTTTGATATGAACTTTGACTATTTGAACCGGCTGTTCCGCAAAAATGTCGGCAAACCGATCTTCCAGTATTTAAACAGCCTGCGGATCGCCCATGCCAGGGAGCTTCTGACGACGACCTCCATGCGGATCTCCCAGATCAGCGAGCGGGTCGGATTTATGGATGAAAGCTATTTCAGCAAGGTATTTAAAAAATATACGGGCGTCTGTCCGGCGGACTATGCGAAAACCTATTTTTATGAAAAGGAATAACAGGCTATGCCAGTACTTTTTTTGTCCATTTGCGTGACCGCCAGCGGAAATAATACTGGATGCCCCGAAACGCTTCATCCATAGCGAAAGCGATCCAGCACCCGTAGATGCCAAGCCCTGCTTTTACACACAGCAGGTAGCTAAACAGCACGCTCATGCACCAGCAGGAGCATATGGAGACAGCCATCGGATAGACGACGTCCCCGGCGCCCCGCAGGGAGTTTTCCTCGATATGGTTAAAGCCGCGGAAGATTTCGACAAAAATGTCCAAAAACAGCAGTGCCCTCCCCGTTTTTAAGATCACAGGGTCGCTGGTAAAAAGGGAAAGCAGCGGTGTGCCGAACAAAAACAGCAGGATGGAAAGCGTACTGTTCAGCATCAGCGTGACTTTCAGGTTTTGCAGGTTCAGCCGGTATGCCTGTTCAAAACGCCCAGCCCCGGACAGCCAGCCGATCAGCAAAGAGGTGGACAGCCCCAGCGACATGCCAAGCACATATACATAAAACACCAGGTTCGACACATAGATCTTGGCGGAAATGGCGGACATGCCTGCCATTGCGATAATCGAGGTCGTGACGGTCTGCGAGATATTGTAGGAAAGCGTGCTGACGGCGCCTGGGATGCCGACTTTTAATACCGGGAGGATCATACGCAGGCACCGCTTCGGGCGAAAGCGCAGCGATAGTCCAAGCGGCAGCTTCCACAGCAAAAGCAGCATAACCGCAAGCGCCGCCGCACGGCTGATGTTATTGCACCAGGCAATGCCGCGGACGCCTTTGGCAAAAAAGCTGCCCGGATGGAAGATGACGAGGTAATTTAAAAACGCATTCAGCACGTTCATGCCAAGTGACACACCGACCGAGATCTTTGGCATTCCGCAGCTTTTAAAAATAGCGCTGATAATGGAAAATACCGCTCCCAGGAAAGAAAAGCGCATACAGATCCTAAAATAAGAAGCGGCGTCGCTAAGGACAGCGCCTTCGATATGCATAAGCGCCATCAAAGGCTCGGCACAGGCAGAGGCGGCCGCGCTTACAAGCAGGCTGAACAGGCTGCCCGCAAGCAGAGCGGTAAACGCGGCATCCGAGGCACGTTCTTTTTTTCCGGCGCCCATATTGTGGCTGATCATAATCGACGCGCCGGTGCCAATCACTGCGTACAGCGTGGAAATCATGCCTGCGAACTGGCTGGCGGCGCCGACGGCAGCGACCGCGCCGTCTGAAAACCAGGACAGCATAAACGTGTTGACAGTGCCCATAAAATTCATCAGAAACATCTCCAGAAAAAACGGGAGAAACACGCCGGTAAGCGTCATTATCCCCTGCGGTGTCTCAACCTTGCATAATTCTTTGTCATAAAATGTAGACATATTTGTCCCTCCTGTCTGTAAGAAAATTGATAATGGCATTATTATAGGATAACCAAAGACAAATGCAATGGAGATAAGAGTGATTCGTTGTAAGTTAGCGACCTGGGGCGTGTCCTGGAACATAAAAAATTACCAAAAACAATAAGATCATCTATGGAACTTTAACAGGTTTCCTGATAAGATGAAGCAAAGACAGCGGAACGAGGAGGATATATGGCAGGGTATTTATTTGTGCATTTTACAGGAGAGCATGAGGACGGGGAACAGGTTTATTTTTCCCTGAGCAAAGACGGGCTTTTCTGGAAGGATTTAAACGGCGGTATGCCGGTGCTTGTCTCCAAGATCGGAGAGCGCGGGGTACGCGACCCGTTTTTGGTGTGCGGCGCGAAACGCGAGGTTTTTTACCTGATGGCGACCGATTTAAGAATCGCAGCCGGGAAAGGCTGGACGGCGGCGCAGTATGAGGGCAGCCGGGATATGATCGTATGGGAGTCCAAAGACCTGGTGCACTGGGAAAAAGAGCGCAGCGTCCGGCTGGGAGTGTCCGGGGCTGGCTGTGTCTGGGCGCCGGAGGCGGTCTATGACCGGGAAAAGGAGTGCTTTTTTGTCTTTTATGCTTCGATGGTGCAGCTTGCAGGGGACCAGAAGCCAAAGCAGCGGATCTATGGGACGTATACAAAAGATTTCAGGGAATTTACAAAGCCGTTTGTCTATATGGAGCGGGAGCAGCATGTCATTGATATGACGATCGTATATGCGGACGAAAGGTACCTGCGCTTTTCCAAAGATGAGACAAACAGCCGCATCCTGCTGGAACAGTCAAAGACGCTGGACGGAGTATTTACGCCAGTGCCCAGCCCGTCCTTAGAGAAGCTGGAATGGGTCGAGGGGCCGGAATGCTATTTACTCCCGGATCAAAAGACATGGTGCCTGATCACAGATCATTTTGGGGAGGGAACGGGCTATCAGCCGCTGCTGTCAGAGCATCCGGCATCCGGGGAGTTTACCGTGCTTTCGGACGGCAAGTACGATATGGGGCACACGAAAAAGCGGCACGGCGGCGTGTTAAGGCTTACCGATCAGGAATATGAGCGCGTAAAGCAGGCGTACGGGGACAAAAACCCTGTGCTGGACGGCTTGTATGCAGACCCGGACCTGGCGTATTTTGACGGCACCTGGTATTTGTATCCGACGACAGACGGGTATCCGGGATGGTCAGGGACAAAGTTTTTTGTATTTACGTCCAAAGACGGCTGGCATTTTCAGAAAACAGCGAGGGTATTGGATCTTGCCACAGACGAGGTGCCATGGGCGGTGGGATCGGCATGGGCGCCGTGTATTGCGCAAAAAGGCGGGAAATATTATTTTTATTTCTGCGGCAAGGATCAAAATGGCGTTTCGTGCATCGGCGCTGCTGTGGCGGATACGCCGACAGGCACGTTTTATGCCCAGCCTGAGCCGATGCTTACGATGGAGCAGATGCATAGGCTCAGGATTGCGATGAGCCAGACGATTGACCCGTCCGTTTACCAGGAAGGAGAGGATACGTACCTGCTGTTTGGAAACGGCGAGCCTGCGGTTGTGAAGCTGGCAGAGGACATGCTGCATATTCAGGAGGATACGCTTGCCAACCTGGAAGGGGCGTATGATTTCCGGGAAGCCATCACCGTATTCAGGCGGCAGGAAACATATCATTTTACCTGGTCATGCGACGATACGGGAAGCGAGAACTATCATGTGAACTACGGGACAGCAAAGAGCCTGTACGGGCCGATTCATTTTGAAAAGACGCTGCTGCAAAAAGACGGCGAAAGCCTTGGAACCGGCCATCATGCGCTCGTGTACCTGCCGCAAGAGGACCGCTGTAAGATCGCGTTCCACAGGCTGTCTCATCCCGAACAGCATCCGCGTGACGCGGGCTGCTACAGGGAAGTGTGCCTGTGCGATACCGGGTTTGGATCAGACGGAAAAATGAAAAAGGTGGTATTGTAGTACTGCTTTGCTGCAAAAGAATGAGGAAGGATCAGATATGCTGGAGTTAAAGATTACAGGGAAAAAGGGGCCGGACATCCCAAAAGACGGGATTGGGCTTTTTCTGGAGGATATTAATTATGCCATCGACGGCGGGCTGTACGCAGAAATGCTGGAAAACAGGGATTTTGAGAGTGTTGACGCGTATGGCTGCAAAGAGGACGGCTACTATGTGAAATACGACGGGCTGTATGCATGGAGCGCCTTGGCGGATACGCAGCTTGAAATCGTCCAGGGCAGCCCGGTGGCGGAGCAAAACCCGCATTACCTGCGTGTGACGGCAGCGGGAACAGGCGGTTTTTGCAACCAGGCATACGAGGGGCTGTACCTGAAAAAAGGCGTGAGGTGCCGTGTCAGCTTTTATGCCAGGTGCGTGCGGTACGAGGGAGCGCTGCGCCTTTGCATTCAAAAAAAGGACGGCAGTACGCTTATGGAACAGCGTGTGCGCGTGCAGGAGCCGGACAGTGACGGATGGAAGAGATGGATCAAGTATGAGGCGGACTTTACACCAGCCGAGGACATGGCAGGAGCTGTTTTTGCTGTTCTGATGGAAACAGGCATTCTGGAATTTGACCATTTTTCCATGATGCCGGAGGATGCAGTGTGCGGCATTTTCCGCAAAGACCTGGCAGAATTGTTAAAGGAGCTGCATCCTGGATTTTTAAGGTTTCCGGGAGGGTGTGTCGCTGAAGGCGCTACACTTGCCAACCGTTACCGCTTCCAGGATACGCTCGCGCCCAAAGAACAGCGCCGCCACAACTGGAACCGCTGGGCGGTGAGCGGGACAGAGGAAGCAAACGGCTACCACAGTGTGTATTCTCATTATGGGCAGACCTGCGGGATCGGGTTTTATGAATATTTTCTGCTGTGCGAGTACCTGGGCGCAAAGCCGCTGCCGGTGCTGGGCGTCGGGCTGGCGTGCCAGTACCAGTCCTGTGAGCGGGTGGAGCCTTGGGAGGAGCGCTTTTTGACCTATGTACAGGATTACCTGGATTTGATTGCATTTGCCAATAGCGGTACCGATACGAAATGGGGCAGCGTGCGTGCACAGATGGGACATCCAGAACCGTTCGGGCTGGAAATGGTCGGGGTAGGCAATGAGCAGTGGGATACGCCGCAGAGCAGGTTTTTTGAACGCTACACGCTGCTGGAGCGGGAAATACACCGGATCTATCCGAATATCCGCCTGATCGGTACGGCAGGGCCAGAGATCGATACCCCGCGTTTTGCAAAAGCATGGGAGTTTTACCGGGAGCACAAAGAGGAACAAGGGTTTGTCTATGCAGTGGATGAGCACTATTATGCGAAGCCGGAGTGGTTTGTCGGCAATACGGATTATTTTGACCAGGTGCCTGGAGAGATCCCAGTCTTTTTCGGCGAATATGCGGCACATCCTGACAGAACCGGCATGACAGAGCCGATCGAGGAAAACAACTTGCAGGGGGCACTGGCGGAAGCGGCATTTCTTACCGGGATGGCAAGAAACAGCGATACGGTGGTGATGTCCTGCTATGCGCCGCTGCTGGCGCGTGCCGGGTATGCACAGTGGAAGCCGAACCTGATCTGGTTTGACGCGCAGGCTGTCTGCCGCACGCCGAGCTACTATGTACAGCAAATGTTTGCCTGCCATCCAGGGGATTATAATGTTTGGATTGACGAGGCGCCGCTTCCATGCCAGGCGGCATATGACTGTGACAAAAAGGAACTAGTGTTAAAGCTGGTGAATACACAGGATCAGCCGATCGAGGTGCGGATTCTGCCGGATGGCGCCTGGCAGATGGAAACAGGCGAAATCAAAGAAACGCTGCTTGCGGGAGAAAAAGGCACGGATTACAATACACTGGAGGAAGAAAAAATAAAGACGGCAGAAAGGACGATCTTTCTGGAAGCGGGCTGCTACAGGATGCCGCCGTTATCTGCCGCGGTACTTCGGATTCCCGCGCCCGGCAAAGAACAGCCAAAGTAGAACAGCCAAAATAAAACAACAATTGCAGAGGAGAAAACGATGTTATATCCAAAATTAAACAGTGCAAGGACACTGACAGACCTGTCCGGGATCTGGGATTTTAAGCTGGACGACGGTACGGGCTTTGAACAAAGGTGGATGGACGCGCCGCTGAAAGACCCGGCGCGCCTTGCGGTTCCGGCGTCTTATAACGACCAGGTGGAAGAGCTGGCATATAAGGAGCATTACGGCTGGGCATTTTACCAGCGGGAGCTGGAAATACCGTCGGTGCTGCATGGGCAGAGGCTTATGCTGAGGTTTGGGGCTGTGACACACCAGGCAAAGGTATATCTGAACGGAAATCTGATCTGCGAGCATAAAGGCGGGTTTCTTCCATTTGAAGTGCAGATCAACGATGCTGTATCGCCTGGAAAAAACCGGCTGTGCGTCGCCGTGGACAACCGTGTCGATTATTCTACGCTTCCGATTGGAAATGAAGTCGGAAAGGCTTTCTTTGGAGCAGATCTGCCTGACATTCCAAGTGTGAAGCATACGAAACAGAAGCCGCACAATGCCCCGAACTTTGACTTTTTTAACTATGCGGGAATCCATCGTCCGGTCAAGCTGTATACCACGCCGGTGCATTATATCCGGGATATTGTGCTTGTGCCGCATATCCAGGGCAGGGATGCGGCAGTGGATTATTCCATTGATTGTGTGGGAGACGAAAAAGCAAAGGTCCAGGTATATGACGAAGACGGCAGGCTCGTGGCACAGGCAGAGGGCAGCCAGGGGCAGATTATGATCCGGGACGCCAGGCTGTGGGAGCCGTGCCATGCCTACCTGTATACGGCGCATGTCCAGTTTGGAGACGACCAGTACGACGAGCAGTTCGGCGTGCGTTCCATAGAGATCTCGGGAACACAGTTTTTGATCAATGGCAAGCCGTTTTATTTTAAAGGCTTCGGCAAGCATGAGGACAGTGAAATGCATGGAAGGGGCATGGACGAGACGGTCAATGTCAAAGACCTTTCCCTGATGAAATGGCTTGGCGCCAATTCGTTCCGCACGTCGCATTATCCATACGCAGAGGAGATGCTAAACCTCTGTGACCGCCTGGGCATTGTTGTGATCGATGAGACGCCGGCAGTCGGGCTGAATTTTGACTGGAAGGACGAAGGGTTTGCGAAGTTTCGTACGAAGGAGCACCATGAGCAGGTAATCCGGGATATGATCGCACGGGATAAGAACCATCCGTGCGTAGCTGTCTGGTCGATTGCTAATGAGCCGGATACGGAAAAGCAGCCGCAGCAGGCGCATGATTATTTTATGCCGCTGTATGACTTAGCACATGCCTGCGACCCGCAGGACCGCCCGGTAACGCTGGTAATCTGCCAAAACGACTATACAAAAGATCTTACAGCGCCCAAAATGGACCTGATCTGTGCAAACCGCTATTATGGCTGGTATGTATTTGGCGGCGACCTGGACGCGGCGGAGCGTGCGATGCGCGAAGAGATGCAGTACTGGAAAACGCTCGGGAAGCCGTGGATGATTACCGAATATGGAGCGGATACTGTCGCAGGCATCCATATGGCGACCCCAAATATGTTCTGCGAGGAATACCAGGTGGAATACTATGAGATGGTGAACCGGGTGCTGGATGAATGTGCGTTTGTAACAGGGGAGCATACATGGAACTTTGCGGATTTTGCGACTGTCCAGGGGACGCTGCGTGTGGACGGAAACAAGAAAGGGCTGTTTACAAGGCAGCGCAGGCCGAAGCTGGCAGCGCACTATTTTAAAAAACGCTGGCATGAAATACCGGATTTTGGATATAAGCAGTCCGTTTTTGGTGAAAAGGCATGAGAACAAGACGAACATATACAATCGAAGATTTCAGTACAAGAGAGAGCACACAGCGCGTCCTGCTGGAAGTATTAAATCCCTTGAAGCCATATTACAGCAAGAGCGGGGCGCGGCTGTACGTGGGGCAGACGAGCGCACACTATGAGGACGACACGATTCCGATGGAAGCATTTGCCCGTCCGCTGTGGGGGCTGGTCCCATTCTGGGCAGGAGGAGGGAGCGACCCGGAATTTGAGGATATTTACCGCAGAGGGCTGGAAGCAGGGACAGACCCGAAGCATCCAGATTACTGGCACGCTTGCCGGGATTATGACCAGAAGTTCTGCGAAATGGCGGCGATCGCGTTTGGGATGCTGTTTTGCCCGCAGAAGGTATGGGAGCCGCTGACGGATCAGGGCAGGGACAACCTAACTGAGTGGCTTTGGGAGATCAACCGGCATGAGTGCTGCGCCTGCAACTGGCAGTTTTTCAGTATTATTACAAATGTGGCGCTGTATAAGGCTGGCAGGCAGTACGACAGGCAGCACATGGAAGAAGGGCTGGAACTGATCGACGCTTATTATGACAGCGGCGGCTGGTACAAGGACGGCAACGGCGGCGAAAAAGACTATTACAATCCGTTTGTCATGGTCACCTATGGCATGGCCTATGCGAAATTTATGGAACAAGAGGACCCGCAGCGGTGCAGGCGGTATCTGGAACGCGCGCTTGCTTTCGGCAAGGACTATATTTACTGGTTTTCAGAGGACGGCGCTGCATTTGCCTACGGCCGTTCTATGACTTACCGCTTTGCACAGGCAGCGTACTTTTCCGTATGTGCGCTGTGCGGGGTGGAAAGCTTTCCGCTTCCGGTATTAAAGGGCATCCTGGCAAGGCATCTTGTACACTGGCTGAACCTCCCAATTTTTGACAACGCCGGTATCCTGTCGATCGGTTACGCCTATCCAAACCTGCAAATGTCCGAAAGCTACAATGCGCCCGGCTCGCCATACTGGGCAATGAAGGCGTTTTTATTCCTGGCGCTGCCCGCGGAGCATCCATTCTGGCAGGCACCGGCAGCGCCGCTGCCAGTGCTGGAACATAAAAAGTACCTGAAAAACGCGAATATGATCATCCAAAGGGGAAACGGCAATGTCGTGGCGCTGGTGCCGGGGCGCACACAGGCGGACGGACACAGCCATACGATCGAAAAGTATTCCAAGTTTGCCTATTCCAGCAAATATGGATTTAGTATCGCAAGGTCAAACGTGACGATGCCGGAGTGCGCGCCGGACAGTATGCTGGCTTTTGAAGCATATGGATACTTTTTTGTCAAAAACACGATTGATGCTGATTATTTCATTGATGAAAACAAGATCGCGTATACGTGGCAGCCAGTCAGAGGCATTCGGGTAAAAACGGTGATTGAGCCGACAAAGACAGGGCATATCCGTACGCATCGGATTGTGAGTGAGCTGGCGTGCAGGGCGTATGACTGCGGATTTGCGCTGCCTTTGGATGGGGATGGATATTGTACGGTGGGATCGGTACAGGGAGATGGGAAGGAGGAGGTTTTGGTGCCGGACCCGAATACGAATTTGATGTGCCCGAAAACGAAGATTCCGATGGTTGTATATGAAATACATCCGGGAGAGCAGGTGGTTGTTACGAAAGTGGATTATTTGTAGGGAAATGTGGGTTTTTAACTTGTATTTTTTTCATACGGGGACGCCGGGAGAGGGGATTGGCACGCTCAGGCGGCGTCCGTTCCAGAAGGTTAAGAAGCCCTAAGCATCCTGCGGTTACGCTGTGGCACCGTCCGGGCGCGGCACCTAGTTCGCCCTGGCTTGCAGCCAGCAGCTAAAGGTGCCGCTTGGCTTCGCCCCTGCTTTGGTTCAGCAGGATACTAAGGGCTTCTAAACCTTCTTCCAAAGCCGCCGCCTGAGCGTGCCAATCCCCTCTCCCGGCTGGCTTTCACAAGTTCTGCAAAAATAACGGTTGTCTACACTATGAACAAATGGCTGTGCATTGTAATTTATTTAGAGCCATGAAAAGACAACTGTAGGAAAGGAACCTGGAGCAAGAACTGTTCTCCTTCCTACTGCTGGTTATCAAAACTCTAAATAAGCGTTCTAACGCAGACAGTGAACCAGCATATCGAAGCCATGCTCAGACACAAATTAGAGTACACAATGGCATAAAGGCATCAAAACAAAAATCTGCCAAAAACACCACCTGCATACAAAACGCCAAGGTTTTTGTTGAACATATGGTAACCAGCCGGGAGAGGGGATTGGCACGCTCGGGCAGCGGCTTTGGAAGAAGGTTTAGAAGCCCTTAGTAGCCTGCTGGACAAAAGCAGGGGCGAAGCCAAGCGGCACCTTTAGCTGCTGGCGTTTAGCCAGGGCGGACTAGGTGCCGCGCCCGGACACAGCCACAGTGTAACCGCAGGATGCTTAGGGATTCTTAACCTTCTGGAACGGACGCTGCCCGAGCGTGCCAATCCCCTCTCCCGGCGTCCCCATATGTACAAAAACAACTGCAATTCTGGTTTATCTAGGTTAGAAGGAGGAACAATGCAGAAATTTAATCCGCAATGGTATACCGTACCGGAATTTGCCCAGATCGTCCCGGCAAAGGTGTACCACAAGGAAAACCAGCCTGGCTTCACAGAGCCGCCTGTCCCTAAAAATATGCATGTACTGGCAAGAACTGCGTTTTTTTATACTGCGAAATTAGGACGGATCAAAGTATGCATCACCGCAGACGACTATTACAAGCTGTACATCAACGGGAGGTTTGCGGGGCAGGGCCCGGCTCCGGCGTATCCCGAAAAATATTATTTTAATGAAATAGATATAACGCCGTATCTTAAAAACGGGCAGAATATCCTTGCCGCCCATCTGTATTATCAAGGACTGGTGAACCGTGTATGGAACAGCGGAGACGGGCGGTTTGGAGTCGCCTGCCAGGTCAGGGATGAAGCATGTCACGTCTGGGAGCCTTCCTGGAGGTTTTCGCTGTGCAGGGCATATTCCGGGGAAACGACGGGCTATCAGGCCCAGTATCTGGAAAACTTTGACAGCCGGCTCTGGGAAGAGGACTGGAACATGACAGGCTATGACGACCGTGCATGGAAGCCGATGGTGCCTGCTGCCTGGGCAGATTATACGCTGTACAGGCAGCCGGTGAAGATGCTGGACGTCTATACGGCTGAGCCGGAGAGCATCCGAAAAATGCCCGGCATCTGGCAGCTTGATTTCGGGCATGAGCTCGCGGGCGCTTTGCGCATCAGGGCGCGCGGAAAATCAGGACAGCGTGTGATCATACGCTGCGGAGAAGAATGTACACCGGATGGGCGCGTGCGGTTTGACCTGCGCTGCAACTGCCGGTATGAGGAAATATGGACGCTTAAGGAAGGAGAGAGCCTGTTTGAGCCATATGATTATAAAGGCTTCCGATACGCAGAGCTTCTTATGGAGGAAGGCGTCTGTATCCTGGATGTCCAGGCGGTTGTCCGCCATTATCCGATGCAGGAGGAGCTGTGTACAGTAAAGAGCAGCGCGCCTTATCTGGAACAAATTTTTCAGATTTGCAAAAACGGTGTAAAATATGCGACGCAGGAAGGCTATCTGGACTGCATTACAAGAGAAAAGGGGCAATATCTGGGAGATGCCGTTGTCACAGCGCTTTCCCAGGTATGGCTGACCGGAACGGTGGAGATGCTGCGCAAATGTGTCTGCCAGTTTGCGGTAACTGCGGAAGTCTGCCCTGGCATTATGGCGGTTGCGCCAGGCTCCTTGATGCAGGAAATTGCGGATTTTTCCCTGCTCCTGCCGGAGCTGCTTCTGACGGATTACAAGTTTACCGGCGATCGGCAGTTTCTGGAAGCATACTATCCGACAGTCAAGGGGATGCTGGCACATTTTAAGCAGTATGAGCGGGCAGATGGAATGCTTGTTAGGGTAGCGGATAAGTGGAACCTGACAGACTGGCCGGAAAACCTGCGCGACGGCTATGATTTTGAACTGAGCCGCCCGGTTGTTGCGGACGGCTGCCACAATGTAATCAATGCGCTTTATGCTGGAGCAGTGCAGTCTGTGTCGAGGATGGAAACGATTCTTGGAAAAAAGCAGTCCTGTGATTTTAAAAGGCTGAAAAACGCCTATATCCGTACCTTTTACTGTCCGCGGCGCAAGCTGTTTCAAGACAGCGAGACAAGCAGCCATACGGCGCTTCATTCCAATATATACGCGCTGTACTTTGGGCTGTGCCCAGAAGGGAGCCAGAGGCGGATTGCGGATTTTCTGATTGAGAAGGGGATGTGCTGCGGAGTGATGGTCAGTTATTTTTACCTGAAAGCACTGGCACGCTGCGGCAGGCATCAGGATGTATACCGCATGATTGTAAACGAAAGCGAGTACGGCTGGGTCAATATGATCCGGGAAGGGGCTACGGCATGTATGGAAGCCTGGGGGAAGGAGCAGAAATGGAATACGAGCCTGTGCCATCCGTGGGCGAGCGCGCCGATTCCAGTTATCATCGAAGATATTGCCGGATTTGTGCCAGACACGCAGTGCGAGCGGGGGTTCCGGCTGGAGCCGCATGTGCCAAAGCAGGTTTGTATGGAAGTGAAGGTTCCGTTTAGAGGAGAAAGGTACGTGATCCAGGTGAATTATGAAACAAGTGTTGGAGGAAAAGAACCTATGTCAGATTTAATAGTGAAGTATAACGAATTAACAGCAGAACAATTTATTGAATTGTGGGAAACAGTATGGGGCGATGGACCATCTCTTGAACAGACAAGGTTAGCAATGGAACATACCTTATTCAGAGTTTCTGTATGGGACGGAGACTGCATTGTCGCTATGGCAAGAATGAATGGCGATATGGGGCTTAATTATTATATTAAGGACGTTGTTGTTAGGCCTGAATATCAGAGAAAAGGTATTGGAAGGATGCTAATAAATGAATTAAGAAGATTCATAAATGACAACGGGGTTAAAGGAACAGATATTTTTGTGGAGTTATGTGCAGTCCCCGATAAAATTCCGTTTTATGAAAAGTTTGGGTTTGAAGCAAATGAGGCACAAAGATTAAAAATTTACCATCGTGTAGAATAATGATTTTTTGTTTTCTCTGCCATTCCAGCATTTCACACCATCTCAAAAGCATTTCACAGCAAGCGAACTAAAAGAATCCTTCTAAGAAACCGATAAAAAAGAAATAAGCAACCGGCTGCAATCATTTAGAAAGGACAAAAATAATGAACGATTTAAAAGTGTTATGGAACTATTTCAAAGGGCATAAGCTTGCGGCGGTGGCTGTCATGCTCGCCACTTTTTCAGGGGCAGTAGCAGGCGGCATTTTAGGTGTCATGGCTTATTACAATGGATGGCTTGGATGAAATGCCAGGAATGGAGAGAAATGAAAAAAGAAAAATGGATCAGCCTGGTCACAGGCTATTCGGTAATCTATACAGCGGTCACATTGCTAAACAGCGTGCTCTATCTTGGAAATGGCATTTATGAGGACCCAAGCGGCAATTGGCACGAACTGGACAGGGCAATCATTCTTTTAATCGGCGTTGCGGCTTATGAGCTGTGTACCAATCTGCCTGTGAAGCCGCTGATTTTAAAATATATCATAGCATATGTGCCTTCGCAACTGCTTGCCTTTGCATTTGTCTGGTTCACTGGATTGAGGGAGCCATTGGCGAAAAGTGCGTATCAGGATATTTGGGTTAATTTTACATGTCTTTTTGTGCTGCTGTGCATTGTGGATGGAGTGATTAGCTTTCGTAAGAAAAAGAAGCAGGTTTTGCGGGATTTGTAAATTCTAATATCGGCTTTTTGTGTTATTGCTGCGTTGTATCCAAGTGTTGCGTTTTTTTGAGAAACGGACGCTGGAGGAAGGGGAGCGGGGCTTGCTTCCTGTTCCGATTCCAAAATGTAAGGAGCCCTAAGCATCCTGCGGGACGCTGTGGCACCGTCCGGGCGCGGCACCTAGTTCGCCCTGGCTTCCGCCAGCAGCTAAAGGTGCCGCTTGGCTTCGCCCCTGCGATATCGAGCAGGATACTAAGGGCTCCTAACATTTTTCCAACGTCACAGGAAGCAAGCCCCGCTCCCCTTCCTCCGGCTGGTTTTTCAAATCTGTAAGCAAATGATATCTTCAGCCATTGATTCTGTACACTGATACGCCATCCGAGCAGAATATGAAGCATGTCACAAGCAAGGCTGTATCAATGCCGCACAAAAACAAGAACCTGCTAGTACACCGTTATTACCGCAATGATGTACTGGAAATATACTGTACAAAAGTGCCGTTATTTTTTGTAGAACCTACGATAACCAGCCGGGTGAGGGGATTGGCACACCCTGGAGGCGCCTTTGGAAGAAGGTTTAGAAGCCCTTAGCATCCTGCTCGATATCGCAGGGGCGAAGCCAAGCGGCACCTTTAGCTGCTGGCGGAAGCCAGGGCGAACTAGGTGCCGCGCCCGGACGGTGCCTCAGCGTTTCCGCAGGATGCTTAGGGCTTCTTAACCTTCTGGAACGGACGCCTCCAGGGTGTGCCAATCCCCTCTCCCAGCGTCATAATCCCCAATCATTCCCAAAAATGTGCGAATGATTCTTCCTCCCTTCCCAGCCACCTCCAGAAAATGATACCATAACAGCATCATAATTTTTCAAGGAGGAACATCTATGCACCAACTCACCCACAGGAAAAAATCCCTGCTGAAACGATGCCTAGCCGCAGCACTATCTACTGTAATGCTGTGTACAGCGCTGCCGCTTACACCGTATACAGCACAGGCAGCAGCGCCTTACGTCAGCCTGAGGACGCGCTTTAAGACGCTGCAAACCGGGCAAAGCAGCAGAATGACGTTAAAAAACAATACGGCAGGATGGAAAATCACCAAGGTGGCAACGGCTGACCGCACCATTGCGATGGTATACGGCAGGACCGAGGACGGATTTATGATCAAAGGCAAATCCATCGGAAGGACGACCGTTCGGGCAAGGCTTAAGACGACATCCAGGAAAACACACACGAGCAAGCTTGTCAGGTGCCGGGTCAATGTGACTGCGCCAAAGGAGCAGGAACAATTGCAGACACAGGCAGCCGTGTCCTCGCAGGAAGAGCTTTTGGCGGCGCTGGCGCAAAAAAGCATCCGCACACTTACGATCCAGACGCCAAAATCCGAGAAGCTTACGATTCCAAAAGGGATGTATACCAATGTGGCGCTGACCGTGGATGCGCCTGCGGCGGATATTGAAAACTACGGGGTGTTCCAGTCTGTGACGATCCAGTCCATCAAGCCGGATACGTGGACAGAATGTGCCGTTGGCAATACGCTGCGTGTACTGGCACAGGCGGCAAGAATTGTAGTAGAGAAAGGGGCGCGGCTAAAGTCAGTCCTGTTTGCAAAAGCAGAGGCGAAGGCGAAGCTGGAAATAAACGGCGCGGTCGACCAGGTAACGGTCAGTGAAAAGACAGAACTTGAGATCAGCGGATCGCCGGAAAACGTACCAGAAGTCTCGATTGAAGAATCTGCTTCCGGTACGGTGCTTGTGTCAAAGGCGCCTGTAAACGTAACGCTGGACGCGTCCGCAGACATTACGTTTCAAAAGGGCGCGGAGAAGAGCACGGTAATATGCAGGTCAAAGGCAGTCTTAAAATTGATGAACGAGACGACGGCGTCAATTAAAGTTACAAAACCGGATGGCTCGGTGGAGATGGTTTCCAGCCGGGTTCCGATTTATCAATTCAGACATGAGTATTCGGAAAGTATGCCGACGGTAACTACGCCGACGGTAACTACGAAACCGGCAATCACGCCGACAGGCCCGGCTGTATCAGGCCCGGGAAATGGCTCTGGGGACGAAGGCGCGCAGGAAGGCGAAAAGCCGGTTTTTTCGATGGACGTAGGGAAAATAGGAGAGTTTCTCCCTAAAGTGATAAAGGCGGAGACAGCATATGCGGTTTCAAAGCAGGCGGTCAAGCTTCAAGGTGATTTTACAGTAGTAACTGCTTCCGGTATTGTGTCATTTCAGTTGCGGGAAGACCCGCAGGCTTTGCCGGAAGGCGTTTATGTGGAGTGGAGCGGCGAAGGGCTGAGCAATCACGGCGCCGGAGGCTGGGAAAGGCTTGAAGGAGACAGTCCTGTATTTACATTAGACGAGTATATATATGTGAATAAAGGCATCTGGCTAACGGGAGAAGACAGTTATATAGGGCCTGTCATCCAACTGCGGTTCCAAAGCGATACCATGAAGGTGCGGATGAGCCCAATCGAGGTTATTCTGCCATCAGTTGACACGAATTATGTGTTTTTATTGAAAGAGGGTGAGATGTATTTTGATAGGTATACTTATATGAAAATAAAACCGCTGCCATTAACGGAGGTAAAGTGGCTTCTTGGGGGCAGATGGGCTATGACGCCTCATGTTATGCATATGGTCGAAGTGATAGAATTTCAGCAGCATGAACCGGTCGAGTAATGGATAACTCATACAGTAAAAAGGGTGGTGTGTTCCGATGATGGAACTGCACCGCCCTTTGAACATGATGTCTATTTTTTTATTGATGAAACATCGTTCCGGTTTTGCCCTGAATCGCATCCCTGGATTTTTCAAGCAGCGTAATCAGCGCTGTGCGTCCAGGCTTGGAAGCGGCGAAGTCTACGGCTGCTTCTACCTTTGGAAGCATGGAGCCGGCGGCAAAATGCCCTTGTGTGATATAGCGTTTGGCTTCTTCGACGGAGACGTCCGCAAGCCAGGTTTCGTCCGGCTTGCCGAAGTTTAACGCTACTTTTTCCACAGCGGTTAAAATAATCAGGTAGTCCGCGTCTAATTCCTTTGCGAGCAGGCAGCTTGCAAAGTCCTTGTCGATCACGGCGCTGGCGCCTTTTAGGTGGTTGCCCTGCCTGGTGACTGGAATCCCGCCGCCGCCGCAGGCGATGACGAGGTTGCCGGAGTTGACCATCGTGCGGATTGTGCCGATTTCCACGATCTCGACTGGCTTCGGGGAAGCGACGACACGGCGGTAGCCTCTGCCGGAATCTTCTTTCATAACATAGTCAAAGTTTTCTTCCATCATCTTTGCCTGATCCGCGGTTACAAATTTGCCGATCGGCTTGGAAGGAGACTGGAATGCCGGGTCGTTTTCATCCACGCGCACCTGTGTAATCATCGTAGCGACAGGGATGTCAGAGATGCCGCGGTTTAACAGCTCCTCGCGCAGTGCGTTTTGCAGGTCATAGCCGATATAAGCCTGGCTCATTGCGACGCAGACGGACAGAGGGGTGTTTGGCTGCTGCGCGTCCTCGTGTGTCAGGGCGATCATAGCGTTGTTGACCATCCCGACCTGAGGGCCGTTGCCGTGTGCAACGACGACCTCACAGCCTTCTTCGATCAGGTCTACGATGGCTTTTGCCGTAATCTTGACCGCAGCCATCTGCTCCGGCAGGGTATTGCCGAGCGCATTGCCGCCAAGGGCGATGACGATTCTTCTTTTCTTAGCCATAGTATGTTCCTCCCCGCTCTTATTTGAAGATTCTAGGGGTGCTTTTTTCTTCCAGCTTCTTTAAAATATCCGCAGGATCAGCGAATTTTGCAAGGAAGATCATCGCAGCGATAATATATGGCTTAAAGCTTGCTTCTTTATATAACGGATTGCGGTAGCGGTCAAAGACGGAAGCGTCTACTTCGCCTTCCTCACAGCTTACGCCGGTAATATCCGCCGGAAGGCAGTGCATATAGAGCGCTTTGCCGTCCTTGGTCGTTTTCATCAGTTCTTCGGTACAAGCCCAGTCTTTGTGCTGTGCGTTCTGTGCGAGCAGCTCTTTTTCGAGCGCCTTGATGCCTTCGGTGTCGCCGTTTCCATACAGCTCGGTACGTTTTTCCATAGCGGCAAACGGAGCCCAGCTCTTTGGATAAACGATGTCCGCATCCTTGAAGGCTTCTGCCATATTGTTGGTCTTTGTAAACGTACCGCCGGATTTCTTAGCGTTTTCAGCGGCAACGGCTTCTACTTCCGGGAAGATCTCATAGCCTTCCGGGTGTGCGAGCACTACGTCCATACCAAAACGGCTCATCAGCCCGATAATTCCCTGCGGAACGGACAGCGGCTTGCCGTAAGACGGAGAGTATGCCCATGTCATAGCGATTTTTTTGCCCTTAAGGTTTTCCACGCCGCCAAATTCATGGATAATATGCAGCATATCTGCCATTGCCTGTGTCGGATGGTCGATATCGCACTGTAAGTTCACAAGCGTTGGCTTCTGCTCTAAGATGCCGTCCTTGTTGCCCTGTGTCACAGCGTCTACGACTTCGTGCATATATTTGTTGCCTTTGCCGATGTACATATCGTCGCGGATACCGATGACGTCAGCCATAAAGGAAATCATATTTGCGGTTTCGCGTACCGTCTCGCCGTGCGCTACCTGGGATTTGCCTTCGTCTAAGTCCTGTACTTCCAAACCGAGCAAGTTGCAGGCAGAAGCGAAGGAGAAGCGTGTACGTGTGGAATTGTCGCGGAATAAGGAGATGCCAAGGCCGCTTTCAAATACTTTGGTGGAAATATTGTTTTCACGCATAAAACGCAGCGCGTCCGCAACCGTAAATACCGCTTCGATCTCATCGTCGGTCTTTTCCCAGGTCAGGAAAAAATCCCCGTTGTACATTTCTTTAAAATTTAACGCGTTTAATTTGTCAATATAGTCCTGTAATGTTTTCATTGTTCCCATAATAAAAATCCTCCTGCAATGGTATGTTGTTTTCTAAAATAGTTCAATCCTAAAATATTTCAAGTATGTTTGGTTGGAATCTTGTTTTGTTGTTCTATTTATACGATCGTATATTTTTATGTAGTTGTTTTGCTGACTGTTTTGCTACCTGATTGATACGATCGTATATTTTTATGTAGCTGTTTTGCTGGCTGTTTTGCTACATTCATTTATTTCAGATATTTTGTTTATTTGAAATATTCTGTCGGCAGTGCCGCGTATACGGCTGCGCAGGTAACGAGATCCTGCTTCCAGGTCTTTTCATTCGGTGCATGAGCCTGTGCTTCCGCGCCAGGTCCAAAGCCGATGCATGGGATGCCGTTTCTGCCCATAATCGAAACGCCGTTGGTAGAGAACGTCCACTTGTCGGTCAGCGGGCGTGCCTGGCGCATTTCGAGGGTATCCGGCGCACCGATGCGCTGTTCGCCGTACAGTCCCTTGTAGGCAGCTTCCAAAGACTGTGTGACCTTGTGGTCTTTTGGAATCGCCCAGGTAGGGAAGTAGCACTCGATCTCGTAGACGCATCCGGTATAGGACGGACGGTCGTAGTTGTACATCGATACTTTGACGTCGTCGCCGTATTTCTTCACGTTAGGAAGGGCACGGATTTCATCCAGGCAGCTTTCCCATGTCTCGCCAAAGGTCATGCGGCGGTCTAAGGAGATGGAGCAGGAGTCCGCAACGGCGCAGCGGCTTGGCGAGGTGTAGAAGATCTGGGATACGGTTACGGTGCCGCGTCCTAAAAATCTTGCTTCTTCCCAGTCCTTGTTGTATTTTTCATCCAGCATTTTTACAAGGCCCTTGATCTCGGTGCCGTCCTCGGCGTCGTTTTCATTTAAGGCACGGATGTCCTGTAAAATATCTGCCATTTTATAAATCGCGTTGTCGCCGCGTTCCGGCGCAGAGCCGTGGCAGGAGACGCCGCGTACGTCGACACGGATTTCCATACGTCCTCTTTGTCCGCGGTAAATGCCGCCGTCGGTCGGCTCGGTCGATACGACAAATTCCGGGCGCACCTTATCTTCATTGATAATGTACTGCCAGCACAGCCCGTCGCAGTCCTCTTCCTGGACAGTACCAACAACCATAATCTTGCAGCCTTCTGGAATCAGCCCAAGGTCTTTCATAATCTTTGCGCCGTATACCGAGGACACAATGCCGCCGCACTGGTCGGAGACGCCGCGCCCGCCGATTTCGGTGTCGTTTTCATAGCCTTCGTACGGGTCAAACTCCCAGTTTTCCAGGTTGCCGATCCCTACGGTGTCGATATGCGCATCGTAAGCGATAATCCTGTCTCCGGTTCCCATATAGCCGATCACGTTGCCCTGCGGGTCGATGATGACTTCGTCAAAACCGACTTTTTTCATTTCCGCCGCGATCGTGTCGATATGTGCTTTCTCGTCACAGCTTTCTCCTGGATTTTTTACGATGGCGCGCAAAAATGCGGTCATATCCTTTCCATAGCCCTCGGCTGCTGCTTTAATTTTTTCAAAATCTGGCATAGTAAAATTCCCCCTCTTTATTTATCGTTTTTTAAATCTGCAAATGGTTCCTTATCCGTACCGCACAAGCCTTCCCAGGTGATCTCGCGGTAGCGGTCAGGGTCGGTGTCGCCTTCGGATGATACAAGCAGGACTTTAGAATCAGCGTCCAGCTTTAACGCTTCTTTTAAGTCTTTGTACTGCGGCATCGTCATAATGGCATGTAACAGCCCCATAGTAACTGAGCCGGATTCTCCTGAAATCACCCTGTCGTCCCCGCGCATCGGAGATGAGTAAATACGTGTCCCGTTCGCGCTTACCCAATCCGGGCAGGATGCAAAGACGTCCACATGATTTTTTAAAATATCCCAGGATACGGTGTTTGCTTCCCCACAGGCAAGCCCAGCCATAATCGTTAACATATCTCCGGTCACGTTGACGCGGCTGCCGTCCGCTTTTACCGCGGACTGGTACAGGCAGTCAGCTTCTTTTGCTTCTGCAACGACCATCACTGGCGGATTGTCCGCAAAGCGGTTGGCAAAATATCCGACCACTGCGCCCGCAAGAGATCCTACGCCTGCCTGGATAAACACATGCGTTGGACGGCAGCCGTCATTTGCAAGCTGCTCGTCAGCTTCTAAGGCAAGCGTCCCGTAGCCCTGCATAATCCAGGTCGGGATCTCTTCATAGCCGTCCCATGCGGTATCCTGGATAATAATGCCGCGCTCCGCCTCGGATGCTTCCTTTGCGGCAAGGCGCACACAGTCGTCATAATTCATATCTTCGATGGTGACTGTCGCGTTTTCCTTTGCGATATTTTCAAGGCGTGTCTGCGTGGAGCCTTTCGGCATACGAACGACGCATTTTTGCCCGAGCTTATTAGCCGCCCATGCCACGCCCCTGCCGTGGTTTCCGTCAGTAGCGGTGAAAAAGGTTGCCTGCCCGAACGTCTCGCGCAGCTTGTCAGATGTCAGGAAAGCATAGTCGACGTCACGGATGTCTTTGCCGGTCTCCTTTGCGATGTGCCTGGCGATGGCATAAGAGCCGCCGAGCACCTTAAAGGCATTTAATCCGAAACGGTACGATTCGTCCTTGACATAGACACGGCCAAGCCCAAGCTGTGCGGCAAGCCCGTCTAAGCGGGTCAGCGGTGTTACCGCGTACTGCGGGAAGCTTTTGTGGAAGCTGCTTGCTTTTTGCATTTCTTCCAGGGACATGTTTTTAAGCTGGCTGTCGTCGGTTTTGGTAATGTTGTTTGGAACCCATTGGATGCTGGCTCCTGGTGATTTGCTCATGATACGCTCCTCCTTTAGTGGAATGATACTGATGTGCGGTACTTGATTTGCAGATTGGTAAATGTTGTCTCCCTGATATTCATTATAACAGCAGTTTGAAAAAAAGCAATAGGAAAATGAAAAAAATTTCTTATCGTGCGAAAAAATTGTTACTGCTGGCGGTGGGACGCCGGGAGAGGGGATTGGCAAGCCCTGGCTGGTTTTCACAAGTTGTGCTGTCTCAAATGCCGGGTGAACAGAAAAGAGGTAATTTTGCATACAATTTCACCAAGAAGCTGTCTATGCAGCGCAAGGAGGAACGGGCAGAACAGGCAAGGGAGTATTTTATCCGGGTTGAGGTTAGTGTTTGAACTATTAGGATAAGAAGTTAACCAGGCAAACACCGGGCACATAGTAAAATATGTAATGAAAAATATGGTTGTGAAGTGTGAAAAGATGTGTTATAATCTCAAAAGAGTAATCGTGTTACAGGGTGTGTTGGCCTCATTCTAAAAAGAATGGGGGTGATGCTGTGAAAAAGAGAAAACATAAGAAACATAAGATTCCTATTTCTCTTATGGAGTTGCTGACTTTCGGTATATTCCTACTGGCATTGCTTACATTCGTGTTTACGTTTTGTAAGTAGCCTTACATAGCAAAAGCCACCCTGAAACTTTGGCGAGCGATGGGTGGCATTGCTATCCACTAATAGGCCAACCCCCTTGTGGGCGGTTGCTCTTTTCTATGCCAATAATATAACATATCTGAAAATTGATTGCAAGTGCTTTTTGTGTGTTCGTATGTCTGGCATTTCTTCTAGTGAATCTGCATGTGCTTTGATTTTATCTTTATGACATTTACGAACTATTAAGCCTATTCTGTTGTAGGCTTTTGAAAAAAAGATAAAGTTTGCCTGATAGTAACATCCAAGAATTAGAAGCCGAAATTATGCAGCCGGCATCATCAGCATATCAAAATTAACAGCGTAAAGGCGCATGGAACAGTAAATTGTAAATCATGCGTCTTTTTTGCATACAAAACGAAAAACGCCCGTGTGTGGGAACAAAAAGATTCTTTCAATCAAACCTAAGATATGCTATATTAGAAACACGAACAAAAGAGCAATCGCCCACAAGGGGTTGACCAATGTTAAGAATAGCGATGCCACCCTATCACTCGGACAAAGTACAAGGGTGGCTATTGCTATGTAAGGCTACTTACAAAACGTAAACACAATTGCTCTTTTGAGATTATAACACATCTTTTGACACCTCACAATCCTTGAACGAAACAGTTGCAATTCTGGTTGATCCAGGTGAAGCACTTAAGGATGATTTTTTGCGGAAAATGCTAAAAAATCATCCTTATCAAAGAGCCTTGCCGACAATTCCCTTGCCTTTTGCAGTACCTTTGAAACCACTAATGCGCACGGAGACAAGAACCTGCCAGGAATATGCTATGCGAAAGTGCCTTTATTTTTTGCAGAATTTGCGATAACCAGCCGGGAGAGGGGATTGGCACGCCCTG
>CAMUPC010000043.1 GCA_947090545.1 uncultured Eubacterium sp.
AAGCAAGCCCCGCGCCCCTTCCTCCGGCTGGTTTTTCAGGGCTCCAAATAAAGGATAGCTCACAGCGAATTGTTCAGTACGCGAGTGCCCTGTCCGAAACAAAGCACAGCACAATCCAGACTGTACCGATATCACGCAGAAGCAAGAACCTGTCAGAAATATGCTGCGTAAAACTATGTGCCGCGCCCGTCCGGTGCCACAGCGTAACCGCAGGGTGCTTAGGGATTCTTAACCTTCTGGAACGGACGCCGCCAGGAAGTGCCAATCCCCTCTCCCGGCGTCCCTGTATGCGCAAAAATGCAGCACTTGACCGAAATTGTTTCCCAGACAAATAGTTTTCCATTGTGCACAATTTTTACGGCTCATAGGTTCTCAGCTTCATTCATGCGTTTATTCTGGTCAAAACATTTTCTGCCCTTTTCTGGATCAGGACGGCAGGCTCTTGAATGCTAATCTTAAAGTTCTCCATAAATAAAGGCTGTAACGTCAAACTACAGCCCATGCGTGTAAAAATTTTGCCGCCAAACAACGTTTTTTTATTTACCGTTGTATCGCAGCATCGTCATGTTAAACTATTTGTCCTGTGAGATATAAAACTTTCCGTTGATATTTGCTCTATCCCCAACAAATCTAATTCTATATTCTCCGGCAGATAACTTATAATTGTCTATGCTATTACTACCTGTTCCGTCACATATTACTGTTTCTATCTTTGAGTTTTCCAAATCGATTAATACTATTTTGAAATTTCCGCTTCTAACATTTATATCCCATGAAAACGAAAGTTGCATACCTGTGCTTGCCTGAAAGACATAGGCCGTCCGCATACCCGAAAAATGCCCAAACGAAAATTCATTTTCGCAGTTAAGAATGATTGGCATTCCGTTTGTTGCAGAACATTGGTAATTGTCATCTTTATTGAGAAGAAAATGATTGTTATAATAAATGCGTCCCGGATTGAACAGCGGCGTATAAAGCAATAGGATCAATAAAAGTATTGCAATTATCGCACATAATACAGAAAAAATATGTGCAAGCCGTATTTTTTTAGCCCTCGTCATTATTTTCCTTATTTTCATTTTGATTATCCTCATTATTAAACACTGTGAATAAATGCTTTTTAACTATTTGCAAGTTTACCTCTATCACAATAGCAGACGAAAGAAAGAAAACGATTGCCAATTCAATTAAAGCTGTTGACAGGGTATTTCCAAACGGCTCAAGATACGGTAATGGTAGTTGCAGGAAAAAGAAAACTGCTAATGCGACAGCATATATGAAACAACTGCTTAATATGCGGAAACTTTTCACATGCTCCTTTTTCATTTTCGCCTGCAAATTCTCCTGCTGTTCTTCTAGCTGTTTCGTCCGGTTTGTCAAACTTTCAGCTTCGCCAGACAATAGAAGGTAATCTGTTGAAACACCAAATACTTTACTCAATTCTATGATGTGGCCAATCTCCGGTATGGTTTCGCCGGACTCCCATTTAGAAATGGATTGTCTTGAAACATTTATTTTTTCCGCCAATGCCTCTTGTGACATTCCATTACTCTTTCTTAATTCATATATTCTTTTTGATAATGGCATAAGGGACCTCCTTTGAACTATATTTTAACAATATTAGCATTTACCTGCTATAAAGAACCTCTTACATTAACGCAACTGTTACGGGCAATTACGGTTGCGTTTGAAAAATATTAGGATTCTTTCTTTTTTAGCCGTTTGTCTATCGGTTTTTCTGCGTCTTTAGGTATCAGCCACATATAACTAAACTTCGCAACTCCTGGGATACGTTTTTCTTCGCATAGTTTTTGCACTCGCCTTTCAGAAATACTCCACTTTTTTGCTGCTTCGGAAACAGAAATATATTCTAACATTCTTTTTCACACCCTTTCTTATTAAGATATTATATACGGGCTTACGAACAATAGCAATAAACAAACCATGATTTTTATGCTCTATTTTTGTCAATACTATGCTATGTGTAATCATATCCCGAAAGGAAGATGAACAGTAGAATGCAGACGGGTGAAATGATTATGAAGCAGGGCAAAGAAAAATTTGATTTCATTTGTTAAAACGCTGCAAATTATATAAAAAGCGGGGCGCGGAAACTAATAATAGTTCCCATGCCCCGTTAATTACATTTCCAAAATAGATTTATTATAATTTCCTTCCTCCGCTAAAGCTCTTACTTTACGTTTCAGAGCATCTATCAAATCAAGTTGTCGTGTTAAAGCTATTGCCAATTCTTGAACCGTCATTAACACAATATTTACTAGTTCGCCCATTTGAAAAGACCGCTCATGCTTCATCAGAATATCCAGAATAGCTAATAAATAGCCCTCTTGCTAACCAGATTTTGATGATACTTGTACATTGAATTATAAATGATATTCCGTATACAGCTTTTCCAATAATTGTGAATTATCATAAATCAGGATCTGATTGATTTCCTCTTCCCGCCCCTCCTGTTTTAAGCAATGGAACAGCTTTTTCAGGCGGTCCTCGCCTTGTTTTACACCCTGTATTACACCCCGCCTTTCTCCTCGTTCCTCTCCACGTCTTTCAGCCCTCTCCTCAAACATGCCAACAATCGTCATAATCTCATCCGCCTCCTTTTGAATGCTCCTTGAATACTCCGCATATGGATTATATTCTGAGTCCCCCGACTTTTTCACAAAGACCGACTGTAAATACCGCATCAGCGTATCTCCCGCCCTTTCTGTCCCTGTAAAATCCTCCGCTAAATATACCAGGCAAAGGTGCAGCAGGTCAATTTTGACATTGGCAGCCTCTTTCCCGTTCCTTGGTACTGGCATTGCTTTGGCTCATCTATATTACTTATTTTTTATTACTGGCACCTTCCTATTGGAGGAATATCTGTCCCATTGCCATTTAGATTCTATAAATGATATTCCGTATATAGCTTTTCTAATAATTGTGTATTGTCATAAATCACGATCTGATTAATTTCCTCTTCCCGCCCTTCCTGTTTTAAGCAGCGGAACAGCTTTTTCAGGCGGTCCTCACCTTGTTTTACACCCCGCATTAAACCTCGCCTTTCTCCTCGTTCCTCTCCACGTCTTTCTCCACGTCTTTCAGCCCTCTCCTCAAACATGCCAACAATCGTCATAATCTCATCCGCCTCCTTTTGAATGCTCCTTGAATACTCCGCATATGGATTATATTCTGGGTCCGCCGACTTTTTCACAAAGACCGACTGTAAATACCGCACCAACGTATCTCCCGCCCTTTCTCTCCCTGTAAAATCCTCCGCTAAATATACTAGGCAAAGGTGCAGCAGGTCAATCTGGCTGTCCAAGCTGCTGACAGCGCGCTCATACTGTTGTTTCCGCTTTGCGCTGTAGCTGCGGGATTTCACTTCCAGGCTGCTTTTGCCTGCCAGGGATACTTCATACCTGGAATATTGCAGCGCTTTCGGTATCCCATTCAGGATAATCCACACTGAATACACCGGCTTTAGTGCCCCATAATCCGCCTGCCCCATATGCGTAAGCTGGCGGCTGAGCATCCTGCTGCAATAGTAGACCCCTCGCTTTGGCACCGGGTACCCCGGGTTGTTTTCCCGCTGCATTTCCATATCAAAGTAGAAATCTACAACAAACGTTTCTTCGGTGCCCGGATACCTGCACCCTGCCACCACGTCATAAAACGTCTTTGCTTCCTCTCCTTTGCCGACATCCTCGCTCCCAATATTTGCTGCTACTTCTTCGTCCCCCTTTACCGAGAGGATCAGCCCCTCGATCTCCTCTAACGGCAGCCCTTTGTATTCCGCTACTACATTTTTTAAGATTGGCCCAAGAAACTTCTTATTTTGAAACAATTGTTTAAATTTCTGGTCATACGTGTATTCTGATTCCTTTAACGCTTGCATATCTATAGGTTTTAACATTGGCAGCCTCTTTCTGGTTCCCGGTATTTCCGCTTCCCGCTCCCTGCACATAAAACAGCGGAGCCATCTCTTCCGTTATTTTGTTGCCACTATTATACTACACATACACTACAAAAGCAATCCGCTTTTAGCATATAAATAAGCAAAAATATCTCCAAACACCGTACAGATCCGATGTACCACCATGGCAAGCAGCATCACTTCCTGTATCGGTTGATTTCTGGACAAGTATGTGATCACAAGCTCCCGCACACCAATTCCGCCTGGCGCACCTGGTATCACAAATCCGGCTGCCCAGGACAATACATATACGCTCATAATCATACGCGCCTGCGGAAGCGTTGGCGCAGTCCCATTTAAGAGCCCTACCAGCAGGCACATCAAAACCGCAAGCAAAAACAGTGCCGCCAAATATAACAGCATGTTCAGGCAAACCATGCGCAAAAACGCAGCCTGTTTTATTTTTTTGCATAAAATGCGCACCCATGCAAGCTTTTTGTACAGCATCCACAAAACCGCAATTCCTATCATCAGCAATCCTGTGATTCCAACTGCATATGGAACTGAAAAAAATGTCCTTACGATGGCACATACGTCTCGAAAGGACAACACCATTCCGAAGAAAACTGCCGCAAAAACCAGCCCCGCAATTTCCAAAAACGTCCCAATCGCTGTCTCTGTGTGCCCAATACCTGCCTTTGACGCAAACAGGCTGCGTTCTACAAAATGCACAATATTTCCAGGGAGATATTTTCCAAGGTTTGCCTGCAAATACACTTTTGCAGCCGCGCGAAACGGTATCTGCTTTTCAGCAAAAAAAGCGGCTGTATTTTTCCATGCCCATGCAGACAGCAGCACAGAGGCAAACGAAAGTATCGTTCCCGCACAAACGCCTGCCAGCATTTTTGCGCTGCACAGTATTTGAAAATCGATTTGCAGTTTCCTGAAAAAATCGATCAAAAACCAAAGTGCAGCCAATGCCAGGATATTCCCTGCCCATTTTATTTTATTTTGCTTCATTGTGTATGTATTCCAATCCAAAGTTTTTTTATGCCTTACCAATGATCCTTCTTTGAGACGCAAGTAAAATATAGGCACTTCCAAAATCCGTCCTGTAAAACAATTCTCCCAGCTTGCACGCGGGAAGCCATAATGCCGGGTGCGACATCGCTAATACAAGCGGGTGAAAGTCACGCTCCACGCCGCTGTTTTTCGTATACTCTTCCCTGCTCTTTCGCTGCCCGGAAAGCTTCTTTTTTCTGCTTTTGTCCCTCATAACATCCAGCAAAAGACAGGCTGGAAAATCATACGTATAGATCTTTTCCACCCGCATCCCGGCTTGTGCAAATTTCTGTATCAGCTCACGCCTTTCGTATCTTCGGTAATGCCCGGAGTATATGTCGTTTTCTCCCCACCTGCTTTGATGCGCCGGCACGGAAACAATCATTTTTCCGCTATCTTTTAAATACGCCTTCCATTGCCTGAGCGCGCTCACGTCGTCCTTGATATGCTCAAGCACCTCGCACGCTGCTACATAGTCAAACCGTTTTTCCGGTTTCGGCATCCTGCTGTGCAGCAGGGCGCCGTATGCCTGGGAATGCCCTATGGCGTACTGGTACGCAGTTTCTGAGGAATCAAACCCCTCTGCCCGCAGCCCCAGCTTTTGGTACAGGCTAAAAATATCTCCTGCCCCATACCCGATTTCTAAAATACAGTTCGGATTTACCCCCCCCGTTCTTTCCAACGGCGCATGTCATCTTTAAGCAGTTTTGAAACCGCATTCCTGCGCATCTGATACCTTGGCATCGCTTGAAACTCCATCTTTTCAGCCTTCCTCCTATATTTTCTTCAGCAGCTTTTTTACGACCCGCCTGCTAGTAAAACGCCAGTCATTTGCCAGTATTTTCAAATGCTTTCCGATTCCCTGCGGCGTAATCAATACGTTGCGGTCCGTACAAAAAACCTGCTTTCCTGCCACCTTGCAGATCTCAACCGCCTGCTCATAGCTGCTTTCTATAAAAAGGGAACAGTTTGTCCTTTGAAACACGCTGCCTTTAAACGCCCCGTGGCTCCCCTGCCTGCGCCGCTCCTTTCCAGACGCCGCGTCCAGCATAACCAGGTGCCCGTACAAGACTCCATGGCGCCTTAGCCATGTCTCTGTTTCTTCCCGGTATTTTTCCAGCCGCGCCGTTACGATATACCCGACCTTTTTTGTAGGGAGCATTTTCGGCTTCGCATTTAATAAAAAACGGCGGTAGCGCTTTCCATCGTCATTGTCCAAAAAGGACGGGTCTTCACATAATACCCCGTCAATGTCTACACAGCAGTACTCAAGCACCCACGAGTGCATATAATTCCACTCAAATACCCGCGGCATATGGCAGACCTCAAAATAAAGGTCTACCAAATGGAGGTTGTTTTCCAACGCATACACGGCAAGGTACAAATGCTCTGCTTTCATGCCGCTTTCTTTAATCAGACGCTTTGCCTCTTTTAATGCCCTGCCGCTGCTGATGCTGTCGTCTACGACAAGCACCTTTTTTGCCTGCTCCACCCGCTGTATCCAGCCTGCACATTTTCTCGTATTCCCGGCACGCAGCTTTCTCTTTTCCACATAGCCGTCAATGCTCGTGTACGGAAGGTTCCGGTACAGTGCCAGCATATTCGCAACGAAAGACCCGCTTCTTGGAATCCCCACAACCAGGTCAATATCTTGTGGTATCTTATTGATATTTTCATAAATACAGCGGTTAAGCTGTTCCATCGTAATAAAATTCATCGCTTGCCCTTTCCTTTGTCCTGCCTGTTACTCCTTTACCCTGACAAGCAGGATTATCCAGGGACAAGCCGATGCAGCTTTAATAACCTCTGTTTTACCCCCCCCTTTCCAAAACCAGCTTTTGAAACGACCGCTTATTCCAGTGCTGTACATGCCCCGGCGTATTGCCAAGCCTGCCCAGGTATTTTCCGCGCGCCATATTTAAAATCCTCCAAAGCGGCTCGTTTGGCACCGTAAGAAAAAGATACCCTTGACACACATTCAGGAGGCTTTGGACAGCAAGCGCTGGGTCATCCATATGCTCTAACACCTCGCTTGCCACAACCAAATCATAGCTGCGCCCTTTTGGTATTTCGTAAATACTTCCTACATGAAAGGAAACACCCGGGCATTTTTTCTGCGCTTTTGCCACACAGTTTCTGCTGATGTCAAATGCTTCCATGCCTGCGCTTTTGCCATATTTTTTATACAGAAACTTTGTAAATTCCCCTTCTCCGCATCCCGCTTCCAAAACAGAGCCCTTTCCTGCTATCCCATGCAATCCGGTTTTACCCCACTCCATTTCATCCAGTACTGCTTCGCATGTTCGGAAAAAACGTTTCATCAGCCACTGTTCTATTTTGTTTTTCGTATGGTATTTGTCATAATAATTGCCTTCCGGCTGAAGCTGCTGTCTCTTCATCCTGCTGCCCCCTCTCACATAAAGCTTCTTCTAATCCTGCGCTGGCTGCCTGGCTGTTGCTATAGGCAAGCCTGCGCACCTGGTACTGCACTTCCTCTAAGATCTTCCGGTTCGCCGCAATAATATCCGCCTGCAACCCAATCATATAAGTCATAAATCCGATCATCAATAACGTGCTTGCCAGGATCAGAGACTGTACATGCCCGCCAGCCTGCCCAAGCTGCATATACACTAAAAACCGTATCCCAACCCCGATCCCTGCAAGAAACGGTACAGAACCTAAGATCGTAAAAAATTGCAGCGGCTTGTACATCATAAACGCACGGATAATTGTCAGCATCGATTTTTTTACATACCCAAACATACTGCCAAACAGCCTGGACGGGCGAAGCTGCGCGTTCGTGCGGATTGGCACTGAATCCATTGCCATCCGTTCCCTTCCTGCCTGCACAATCGTCTCCAGCGTATATGTATATTCATTGGTCACATTCAGGCGCATCGCCGCATCCCTGCTGTAAGCCCGAAACCCGCTCGGGGCGTCCGGGATATCCGTATTGGAAGCGATTCTTACCACCCAGCTTCCAAAATGCTGCAATTTCTTCTTTAACGGCGAAAAATGCTCTGTCTGGTCGATCGGGCGTTCCCCAATCACAATGTCTGCGTTCCCGTCAAGGATCGGGCGCACCAGTTTTTCAATATCAGCGCCGCAGTACTGGTTGTCCGCGTCCGTATTGACGATAAGGTCAGCCCCGTTTTTTAAGCACGCGTCAATGCCAGCCATAAATCCTTTTGCCAGCCCTTTGTTTTTTGTAAAACTGACAACGTAATGCACGCCCCAGTCCCTTGCTGCCTGCACGGTCTGGTCAGTGCTGCCGTCATTAATGATCAGGTATTCGATCGCGTCAATTCCCTGGATATGGCGTGGCAGATCGTTCAGTGCTGCCTGGAGCGTTTCCGCTTCGTTGTAGCATGGTATCTGAATGATAAGTTTCATGATTTTCCTCCTGATGGTTTTAATTCTTTGATTCGCAGATTCAGCTTACGGTCGTTTTTGGTTCCCTGAAAATACAAATCTCCCAGTTGCTCCGTATCAACCGTATAGATTGTAACGCACTGATCGCTGTCATTGTCCGGGTCTGTAATCCTGATAACGGCTTCTCCCTGGTGCAGCCCATGTCCGCATACATCTACGCCAAACCAATCATTATCAACAATTGCAGCCTTATGAATCGTAAACGGCAATATTTTGCTTCCCTGCACGACCTCCAGCCTTAAGATTCCCTGATTTTCGCGCATATAAGTCGCCATACGCATTTCCACACGAAAATCAGACGCTTCCATCTGCTCGGAAACCGTAAAATGCTGTTCCACACTTCCATTTACAATTCCGCCAAGAACCTCCTGTTCATCCGCCTTAGCAAACGGCATGATAAAATATCCCGTCAGCTCCCGCAAATCGGCGTCACGAACCGGATATCCAAGCGCTGCAAGCCGCTCTGACAATACCCTGCCCCTTACAAATACATACAAATCCTCATACAGCAAGTCGCCTGCATGTCCTACATGCACGGCTTTCCAGCCACCATTAAAAAACTCCCCGCTGAGCTGGTCTGTAACCGCAACGGCATCTCCGGTTTCTGGCATACGATACACAACCTTCTGATGTGGAAACAGATCCTGCAACCATAATTTCAAAGCAGAATAGGTTCCGTTTGTATAGATATATTCTGAATCGTATCCACTGTCCCGCACAAGCTTTGCCACATCTGCAAACTGCCCGGCAAGCGTATCGGATATGCGCAGTGTAATCTGGCATGTCCCATACACATAATTTGCCGCCAGAAGCAAGCAAAGCCCGGCAAGCCCAACATTCAGCTTCTTACAACGGACAAGCAGGAAAAACAGTAAAAATACCGCCAGCACAAATAGTGTAATCTTGAAAAAAGCTGTATCTGAGATGTTGTCTCCATAAGTCCAGAATCCAATGGAAAAAACGGATAAAAAACCCCTGTCGACACATTTGCCTGCCCGTCAAAACGATACCCCAGATACCCGCTGAACAGAAAAACAAGGACAAGCAATAAAACCAGGCATGGCACAAACAGCTTGGTGGCCAGCCTGCGATAATGAGACAAAAAATATCCTCCCAGCAGAATTACTGGCAGCATATAAATCGACCAGTATCTGCTGTATAAAAACCACTTGCTCGCTGTCCCCGCATCCATCTGTTGCTGCACAACATCAAGCGCCGCTAACGAAGATGCCGCCATCGTTACAGTTACTCCTATTACGCTGAAAATAACCGCAATCATAACGTTTCGCTCTTTATTCCTTTTCCTAATAAAAGAACGCAAAAAAATGATGCTTCCCACAAATGCAATGATATTGATCCCATAGGTAAGCACTGTCATTGTATAAATCTGCCCTAAAATTTCCATCAAATACAGCTTGATTCCTGTATAAGAAAACAGTCCCTTAACATTTTCCAGCATACTCGCCGTAAGATATTCCGCCGTATTTGCAAGTTCGCTGCTTTTTCCTGCTTCTACAGACCATAGCCGCCTTTGTACCGCTTTGATACAGGCTTGAGACAACATTCCCCCAACAGCCAAACACGGTACAAAAATGAAAGCATTCACCATACACTGCCTGGTAAACCAAAACATACAGGCAATCACGGCAATGGTAACCGCGATAAATACCAAAGACCTCGTATGTACTAAAAGGCTGTAGCACAATACCACACTAAGCAATACCGTACCGATATTTTTTTTCCAGCCTTTTTCCAGTCCATTCAGCCGCAGCATCAGAAAAAGTACAACGAGTACAAGCAAAGACAGCATCGTTTCATTCATAAAAATATTTCCGTTAAAGCTCAGCGGAAAAAACAACACCATGATTGCCGCTGTCAGCACTGCTGATATCCGGTTTTTCATGCCGAAAAATCTTGTAAGTATTCCATATCCAAGCACACCGCATAGCCCAATCAGCACATTGTTAGAAAAAAGCAGCGCCTGGTGTATTGCAGAAGGCTCCCGAAACAGCCTGAACACTGGCGCAAGCAGCATCGAATATCCAAATCCATAGTATATCGTATCCGCCATTACTTCTGTCCAGTCATACCCCGCAAAATACGCCGCGGACGCGATCGTGCCGATCTCATCCGCACCTGTAACCGCAGTTGCCATAAAGATTTTTGATGTAAAAAAAGTCCTTCCAATCACAACGAGGGCAAATAATACGGCTACATACGGATCAATTTTCCTGTTTCTTCTTGTCATCCTCACTCATTCCTCCCCTTTATAAAATCACTGCGTGCATATTTTGAAGGTATATAGCTGTAAATCACTGCATTTTTATCAATCTTTTTCCCGTTTGCAAAAAGCGGGAGGTATCCCTTTGCATTGCTTGCCGCATAGACTGCCACACAATTTTCCCCTGTGCTTTCGGGTGCATAGATCCTGACCTTGAGCTCACCCACCTGAAACAGCCCTGGTTCAAACAGCAGCCGCATCTCCCCGTTATCCCTGACCTGTTCCATCTCCATCTGAAAGCTCTGGCTCACATTTTTCTGCACCAGCTCCACATACAGTGTCCCGTGATTTTCTCTGTTATAAGCCGCCATTTTAAACCCAAGCATTGCCTGTTCCTGCGCCTGCATTTCCTCGCTCAGAAAAACCGGCTGTTCTATACCCGTACCCAAAATCGGCACCGCTTCCAATGCCTTCCCTTTTGTATCTGCCATTTGGATTCTTTTCGTATATCCAGCCAGCTCCATGCCAAAATGAGCAGCAGCATCGCCTGTTTTTCTCATTCCGCCAATAAATGCAAACAGAAACATCCATCCCATAACCAAGCCAAGCAGCGCTGCCAAAAAGATACTTCTATTTTTTATGTCCGCCAACTTCTGTTCCATCTCACCGATCCACCTCGTTTTTTATTTTTATTTTCCATCACCATTCTTTTTCGGCGCTTTCTGTCCGAACCCAGAACCAGCCTACATGGGAATCCGATAATAGCGAAATACATAATAAAAAAAATCTGCGTATATCATGAACAACCCACCAAAAACTACGCATACAGAAATGATCCTGTCCTTACAAAAACGCTGTACAAAATCACAAGCCCCAAAAGCAACCACTGGCAGACACGGCATGTAATATCTTGCCTGGCAGCCGCCTAAATAACCATTAGCCAAGTAGGAGCTGCGGTGTGATGCAAACTGTACCAACACTGTAACGATACAGGCAACTGCAAAGACAAAAGGAAGTATTGTGATTGTCACGTTTTGATTTTTTCTCACACAATACAGCCCATATACCGCCTGGCAAAAAAACAGGCACAATACGATTATAAACGGCAGCGCTAAGATTCCTTTCCTGGCAACCATATAATTTTTAGAATAAGTACCGGTCCAGGTTTCCAATAATCCTTTGAAAAAATGGATGCTGTCCTCGCAAAAGCTTAGCCTTGTCCGCAAAGCTTCTTCCACATAAAAAGGGCTGCTGTGAAATTCTTCCAAAGAAGCAAACTGCGCGTATGTTGGCTAGATTGTGCCATATTCGGCATATAGGAGCGCAAAATAACTGCCGATCAAAAGATAGCACGGAAGCGTCGAAACAAAATATGGATTGCATATGATTTTCCAGTTTTTATTTTTCCAAAATTCCAGCAGCACCATTGCCGCGCATACTATAAATACAATCAAGCCCGACGTCAGTTTTGAAAAAAAGCAAAGCAGGCTGCCTGCTGCAATCAGCCAATAGGTTCGATAACAACGCCCTATTTCAAAATAACAAAGAAGCCCGGCAAGAAACACTGCCATCCCTAAATTGCAAAAATTGTCGTTGTTGATACCGCTTCCTACATACCCATACAACGGCAAACTGGTGCATATCACCACATACATAAAATGCATGGCACAATGAGCATGTGCTTTGGATAATTGCCAAAAGCCGATGCACAAAAGAATCGTCATCGTGAATGCTGTGATAAAAATATTGATATGATATATTTTGATAAGATCCGCATAAATGTGCCCTTGTTCTATTGTTACCACATCACACATTTGCAGGAATTGATAGTAAAACGGCGGATGCCCCAAATAACAGGTTTCCGTTTCCTTTTTCAGTTCTGTACCGCCTGTCATATCTGCATCTTTTTCATGACGTATCTCTTTTGCTGTTGTCATTTTTATTTTGCCAAATTCCGGGATCATCGTTAACGGATGCTCTTCCATATATACCACATAGGATAATTGCGCCTCCTGATCTGGATAATCGTTTATTTCATAGGCATAGAAAAACATCTTGAACAGGAAAAGGGCAAATAATAAAATATAAATCATATAAATGGATCTGCTTTCTTTTATCTCATGCTGTGCTTTCATACCTGTTCCTGCTTTCTTTTTCTATTTGTTTCTTATATTTCAAGTCAATGAGAAAATTATCATAATTTATAGTGACAAATTCATCCTGCATATGATAGACTTAAATCGTACTGATCTTGCCGCCACCTGGGAGGAGATTCAAATGATTGCAAAACAAAATAATGACCTTTTGGAAGCTTCCGAAACCTTATTTACTCTGAACTCTGATTATATGATACGCAAACAGTGCGAAGCCCGTGGTGATTATTACCGGCTTCATAATACGATTCAAAAGCAATTGAATGACGCAATTAAAATATATGCACTTCCTAAATCTGTCCTATAAAACAACTCTTCCAGCTTGATCACGGGCATCCATAATGCAGGATGTGACAACGCCAGCACGATTGGATGAAAGTCACGGTCGATACCGCTGTTTTTTGTAAATCCCTCTCGATTCAGCTTCTTTTCTGATAATTTCTTTTTACTGTTTCGGTCCCTAAGAAAATCCAGAAGAAAACACACAGGAAAATTATAATTATAGATCTTTTCCACCCGCATCCCTGCTTTTTTTAATGTGTGTACCAGCTCCCGCCTTTCGTATCTTCTAAAATGCCCGGCATAAACATCGCTTTCTCCCCACCTCTTTTTATGTGCAGGTACAGATACGATCATTTTTCCTGTACTTTTCAAATAGGACTTCCATTCCCTGACCGCACCGACATCATCTCTGATATGCTCCAGCACTTCGCAGGCAATCACATAATCAAACTTCTTTTGCGGCTTTGGCATATTCTGATGCAGCACAACGCCCTCCCTCTGGTAATGGCAGGACGCATACTGATATGCTGCTTTAGAAAAGTCAAATCCTTCTGCCTGCATCCCCAATGAACGGTACAGGTTAAAAATTTCTCCTGCCCCATATCCAATCTCAAAAACCGTTTTCTGTTTTACCCCCCCCCGCCTTTCTTTCGCAGCATTTTCGTTTTCTATAAGCAGCTTCCGCAGTGCATGTCTGCGCATCTGATACCTCGGCATCATTGTAAATTTCATTTTTCTGCCTTTCCTCCTTACTGTCAATCGATAACAAACGATACTTACTTCAACCACAATTAAATCAGTAAGCACTTCTGTCGTAATCCTCAGGCTTTTCTTTTCGCTCTGATTATCCATTTTTTCAATATCCGTAACTTGGCACATATGAAAAAGTAATTGCTGCAAAAAGAATAAAATATACTCCTGTATCTGTTAACTTTTATCTGTTGCTGTGATTTCATACCTGCTCCCACTTTTTTTATCAGTTTGAGATTTATTTCTTGTTAAACCTGCATCCCGACGAAAAACTCTATGACACTACCATCATAAAAACCTTATATAATAAAATATGTCAGCAATGAGACTAACGTAAAAATATTAGTGATCAACAAGATAAGATAAGAAACCATAAAATCATTTTTTCTGTAATCGCTATTGCCCAATGTTCTTTTTCCATATTTCATTGACAGTATAAACGGCAATAATATGGGAATAAAATATCGTCCCTGAATACCATGAATGATGTTGCTGCCCAACTCTGTCCACTGTACATACAAGCTTGTATAGATCAAAATTACAACACTCATTGACGCGAACATCAGAATTCCACACTTCCCGCCTCTTTTCTCATCATGACAATCGTTATTTTCCTGGACACATATATATACAAAATTAATAAATATCATCGCAATTATTCCAAAATTAATACTGACACTGAACCATCCTAATGAAGCCCCTATCATCCCTTTTACAAACCCTTCTGCATATGTTATTGTCGTATTTACTACTACTGCAACATATCTTAACGGATTTTCCAAAACATACACAATCTGCTCTTGTGACTTTCCACCCAAAGAGCCATTCAATATATTCATACTAATATACATCCAAATACCTGATGTTAAAATAACTTCTAAAACAGATATTATAATGACTTTTATATACTTTTTCCGATCGCCAAAGCGTTCTGCGGGAATCAAAACTGCCAGTATACACAATGGCACATAAACAATTTTGCACGATGCTACATAAAACAGCAATATATATAAAACAGCATAATCCTTCCATCCGAATATAGATTCTTTCTTTCTCTCACGCTGATAAAAGACATACGATATAAATGCCGATGTAACAGCAAATGTGAAACTATCTCCTGCCAGTGAAATACTTTCATGCATATTCATAGGCAGTAATGAAATTGCCATTAAAATATTTTTGCCAAACGGAATATACTTAATACTAAGAAATAAAATACAGCCAACAACCAGCCATGCAGCTATCCTTCCACAATAAGCAATCAAAAAAACTTTATTTGTAATGATCTTTCCTATGGTTACACCAATTACCTGAGCTGTATATGTGAACGGAGAATATAAAGCTGAAGCCGAATAAGATACAAATTTCTTATCCTTACTTAATAACAAATCCTTTCCTTCTATTAGATCCGGTAATTTCATCTTATCTGATTTAAAACCCTGTAATAGATGATCCGGCAATTCGCTCCCTGCTGTACCTTTCTCTACATCGCATTCTGCTACAAATGCTCCTTCTGATATTCCGTATATTCTCATAAAATGTGCCCCTTCGTCTGGAGTCGCAGAGATAGGAATAATAACCATATACATAATTCCCAAGATAAAGTATAAAAATAAAAATATATACTCCTGTTTCTGCGTTTTCAATTGAAGTAACACCAGAAAGAAAGACAAAATAATCCACAAAATTCCACCTATTAAATAGACTAATAATTTATATTTTCTTACATCCAGCATTCTATAAATGAATTGTACGCAAACATTATCTTCTTCACTTCCCTGAAGAATGATTTGATTCATCGCATCTGTTCTAAAAACTACTTTTAAATTTTTTTCACGGCAACCTTCTATCGTCTCATCAAATAGAATAGCCGTGTAGCCCTCTTCTGCTATCCGCTGCGATGCCTCAGCTAATTGTTCTCCTTTATCATCGTATATCTGAACAAACAGCTTTCCATCTTCTCCCGTATCTGAATACGCTAAAACCGTTATTCCTTGCAGAAAATCTTTTTCACAAGCCATTTCCTGAATATATGTCGAATCCCCATTTATCGTTCTTGTATCATCACTTTTTACCGGTTCCTGACTGATATCATAATATATCCGCTGTCCCATAATATATTGAAACATCAACACCAATAAGATTGTAAATATCGCCTCAATTATTATCATTTTCAGATGATACCGACGGAATTTAAACATTTTTTTCACCTCCTTATACTGAATATAACTTTATCATTGATCATCCTCCTTTGCTTTTTCCAGATCTCTCAGCCTCTTTTCTACTATTGCATCCTTCTGCGCCAGCTTGTTTATTCTTCCAGTAAGCTCTGAAACTACTGATGTTAAAAAAACCAATAGTATAATAATAAAAAATATACACATTACAAAAAGTCCATTTGATGCAACTTCAATTCCTAAAAACCTAGTAATATGCGTCAATAATCCGGGAAAAAGAATAACTATCAGCATGATTCCTCCACTAAAAATCCATAGCAGGCTATATTTTAATAAAAATTTCTTTTTTTTCAATAACCGAAAGATTAGTAAAAAATATAACCCCGCTAACAATATAGAAAAATATTGAAGAACCTTACTCATCTTTTTTTGTCTAACCTCCTAATTTCTTAAACACAACTGCCAATGATACTTTAAACATATAATAGACAGATTTTATAGCTGAAATAGAACTTTTACCATTTTGACGCTCACGCATCATGACCGGAACCTCACATATCTTTCCTTGATGCCTGATCACTGTGACAATTGCTTCAGGTTCTGGATAATCTTGTGCATATTCTTTTGCAAATACCTCTATAAATTTCCTGTTTACAGCTCTGAAACCACTTGTGACATCATATATTCGTATCCCTGTACAACCCCATATCAATCTGCTTAGAAAACTTATCCCCGTCCTCCTGAGAAAAGACGACTGAAATCCTTTCTTTAGTAAAAATCTGGAACCAATGACAACGTCAAACTTTTTTTCTAATATAGGCTTTATAATATTCTCTAATTCGGATGCACAATGCTGTCCATCGCCATCCATTTGAACTGCAATATCATATCCATTCTCATAAGCATAGATATATCCTGTCTGAACACCACCTCCAATTCCTAAATTTATTGGAAGGTCAATGTAATTTATATTATTATCACTTAATATCTTTTTTGTTTCGTCTTGCGAGTCATCATTAACTACGATACGGTCAATTTCTGGATGAAATTCATCCAAATCCTTTATCGTATCTAAAATATTATCCTGTTCGTTATATGCAGGAATGATTACCAACACTTTCATAACCACACACATTCCTTCCATGATTTAGTATGTTTCATCAGCTTCTTACGTTCATAATAATAATTCCAAAAAGCGTAATAATCATGCCTATAAATTGAATCACCGAAATGGACTCTTTTAATATAAAATAACTAAAAAAACATACACATACATATATCAATCCTGCTGAAATTGGATAAAACAAACTCAGGTTCATAGATTTCATAGCTGACAGAGAAGTCATAAAACTAAGGGCATACAGCAATATGCCAAATATAAGATAATAATTTATTTTTAACTGAAATACGCCGCCTGAGATATTTAGCCCAAACTCATTGACTGTACCAATTTTTAATAAAATCAATCCTCCCGCAGAAAATGTAACATATAGTATTACCTTCAGCATCCTTGCTCCTCTCCGTTAAAATATTTCATTCATCATTATCTCGCCCGTCTCCCCTCCAGCCGTCCATCCTCCAAATAATGCAGACAGCACGCCCTCTTATCAAACTTCCACCTGTCCGCAACATCAGGATTGCACCTCATATACACATCAATATCAAATTCCATACTCGCCCTGCGCCCTTCCCGCATCCCAAACCGGATAAAATGCCGAAGCAGCGCCAGTTCATCCAGCCCAACCAGCTCCCGAATATCCTCGTTGCACTGCGCATAATACTGCGCGTCAAATACCGGATTCCAGTACGAGCGCTCTTTCTTAAGCAGCCGCCGCTCAAAAAGCCTGTCCTTGCAGCGTGTCCGAAATGCCTTCCACCGTTTTGCATAGGCCTGCTCTGCATGTTCCATCTTTTGCTGCATCAGCAGGATCGTCGTCTGTGCCTGCTGTAATTCAATCCGGCAGCATTGTAGCTGTTCATCAGCCTCTTCTTTTTCATAGTACTGCTGTTCCAAAATTTTTCGTTTTTTGATCTCTTCTTCTAATTTTTGATGACAGCGTTGTTCCATCTGCATTTTTAAGCCTGCAACAGCATTCTCTATTTCAGCATCCTTTTCTTTGCAGATCTTTTGCATCTCCTCCTCCCTGTTCTCCAGCCTTTGCTGCAAATCCGCAATCTTCGGATTTAATTCCTCATTGATCATATCCACATGCTTCTGATAAGCTTCCCGGTAGATCTGCACATTCTCCTGCGACACCTGGCTGCGCTGCCTTGCCGCAAGCAGCTCCTGGTGCTTTTGAAACAGCTCGTTTTCATAGTCCCAGATAAGCTCCGTGCTGCTTTTTTGCACCCGCCGAAACCGCATCGCCTGAACGCTGATATACGAGCAGTCGTACTGCACATCATGATAAAATCCCTGATAGGCAAACTGCTGCGCCCAGTATGCAGGCGTGTGTACGGATACATGCGATTCCTCCGCATAATCAAACGGTGTAGAGGAAAATAAAATATCATCCGACGCCTCGCACAGATGCTGGATCGCCAGCGCAGTTTCCTCCTGCTCCAGATGCTCCAGCACCTCAATACATGTCAGCAGATCATACCGCTGTCCGATCGGCTGAAGCACCGAGCGCACCTTGCAGAAAGGGCGGATATCCTCGCGCACAGACGAAACCGCATATTCAGACAGGTCGATGCCAAACGCCTCTATCCCCTGGTCACGCAGCGCTTCTACTAAAAATCCTTTTGCGCATCCCACGTCCAGGACGCTTTGCGGCTGGATTTCCCGCTTGATCCGCTGCGCGTGGCGCGCGAATACCTCCTCCCATCCATTGCCCCGCTCATATTCCTCTCCACAGTGTGATTGATAGTAATCCTGGTTGTAATACTCGTTTTCGTGACTGCCCATTGTGAAACCTTCCTATAAAAATGCATTCTTTTCTTTCTGTCCCAGCGCCGCTTCCAGCACCTGCTCCACCTTATGTATCTGATTGCGGTAGGAAAAGCGCTCCAGCGCCCGGCTGCGGATTTCCTGCTGCTGTTTCCTGCTGACGCCTGACGCATACAGCTTTTCAAATACCGCCGTCCACTCGCCTTTCCTGCACAGGTAGCCATTTTCCCCATGCGTAATCGCGCCTGCGTAGGTATAGCTTGGCGTCGCGCAGGTGACCGTACCTACGATCGCGCTTTCAAAATATTTCAGCTCTGACTTGCAGTTGGAAAATTCATTGTTTACCAGCGGGACGATATTCAGGTCTGACTTTGCCTGCTCATATTGCAGCCCTTCCATAGTCTGAAACGGCACAAAACAGATCTTTTTGTTCTGCACCAGATAGGCATATGCTTCCGGCAGCTCCATGCATCCCACGATCTTTAGTACGGTATGTTCATGGGCGTTTAAAAACGATTCCAGCTCCGGCATCACTTCCATCAGATCCTTTACGTGCGTTGGCGAACCGCTGAAATAGCCGATTTCAAATGGCTTCTGCGGCTCCTTTTCACACTTTTGCCCGTACCAGTACGCGGAAACCTCCTCCTGTATCCAGTTCAGATAATTGGGAATCACATAACACGGCGTCTGAAAATCCGCTTCCAAAAACTGCGCCAGGTATCCGTTCGTTGTAATACATGCGTCGCATAGCTGCGCTGCCATAAAATTTCGCTGCGTCAGCCCAAACCAGAAGTTCCACTCCGCTTCCTGCACAAGCCCAAGCGCGCGAATCACACTGGGCATATATTTGGGATGGTAGATCAGGTCGTCCACGTCGTAGCAAAGGCGGATCTTTTTTGCCTTCGCCGTTTTTAAAAACGCGTCGAGACGGCTGTCCCAGGCACACCGGATCACGACCAGCACATCGACCGCTCCAAGCTCTTTTCCAAGCTGCGCCAGTTCGCAGGACTCAAAATACGCGCCGCTCCACCATAAGCTGTATTCCAGCGTTTCCGCGATATTGTATCCCCGGTAGCGGAATGTGCTGCTGTCAAACTGCGGGTATAAAAACGCAGCCGTTTTCCTGCCGTCTTTTTTTGCCTCCCAAAGCTGTGCGATCCGGTTTTGATACGGTATTTTCCAAGGATTGCTTCTGTATCTTTGCCCTGCCTTTTTTAAACAGTACATGGCTTTTATCCTTTCGTCCAAACATGTTCCAGGTATACCAGCCCACGCTGCGGGCGGCATCCGTCGATTTCAAACTCTGCGACATTTCCTCCAAAATAAATCGTACTGCCTTCGCTGTCCACAATGTGCACATCAAAATGATACCAGCCCGACAGCAGATTCATCTTTTTAAATACGAGCCGGATCTTTTTTTGATTCGTACGATCCGTATTCCTGTCCGTTCCCTCCATGCCTGCCGCTTCCAAAGCAGACGCGCATCCATAGCAAAACAGCCCGTCCGCGCGTACCAGGTTGACTTCCATCTGGCAGCCCTGCCGCTCTTTGCGCATATCCAGTTCGATTTCCAGCGCCACCATCTCGCCCAGCGCAAAGACATTGCGTTCCTTATTGTCCTTGTCAAAAAGCTTTGCTGACAAAAACCTGACGGCATCCGGGTGTGCCGGCTGGCTGTCAGTTGTGCCGGATGCTGCTAAAACCGCCTTCTCCTGCGAGCTTTGCTTTCGTTTGGCGCTCATCGCGTCCAGATAGCTGCGATGGACGTCTACCGGGCTTCCGGCTTCCCTGACCTGCCCGTTTTGAATCCAGATGCTTCGGTCACAGATCCGTTCGATCTGGTCCATCGAATGTGACACGAGTACGATCGTTGTGCCGGCGCCTTTGATTTCCATCAGCTTGCGGAAGCATTTTGCCTGAAAGTTCACATCTCCTACGGCAAGAATCTCATCCACCAGCAGCACATCCGCGTCTACGCTGACCGCTACGGAAAAGGCAAGCCGCATATACATCCCGGAGGAATACGTGCGCACCGGATGGTCAATAAATTCCTCCAGCTCGGAAAACGCGATAATCCCGCCGATGCGCCTGTCAATTTCCTTTTTATTCAGTCCCAGAATCGACGCATTAATGTAGATATTTTCCCTGCCGCTCATATCAGGATGAAAACCCGCGCCAAGCTCCAGCAGGCTGGAAACCCTGCCATGGATACGGATCGTGCCGCTGTCGGGATATATGATTTTCGTCAGCAGCTTTAAAATCGTGCTCTTTCCGCACCCATTCTGCCCGATCAGCCCGACCGCTTCGCCTTTTTGGATCTGAAAGCTGACCCCTCTTAAAACCTCGCGCACCTCATAGCGGTTCCTGCCCCAATGCAGCGCTTTTTCCTTGAGCGTATAGCCTTTATCATCGTATACCCTGAATTTTTTCGTAATATTCGACACTTCCACCGCACAGATGTTGCCTGACATTCTGGTTCCTCCACAAAATTATTGTCTGCAAATTGACGCTACAGCTCCTCTGCAAAAGACCGTTTCAGCCTGTGAAAGACGGCAAACCCAAGCAGGAATACCGCGCTGGCACAGGCTGCCGCGTGCAGCAGCGTCGCTGCGTCCGGTACATCCGCATAGTACAAGATCTGACGGTATGCGACCGTAATCGACGTCATCGGGTTTACATACAGCAGGTGCACGTACTTTTCCGGCACCATTTCCACCGGATAAATCACAGGGGTCAGATACATCCATGCCATGGATAAGATCCCCATAATATGCTCCAGGTCGCGGAAATAGACGCTCAGCGCCGATACAAGCAGCGTCGTCCCAAGGGCAAGCACAAATTCAATCAGCATCACCGGAGCCAGCCATAACAGTGCCACAGGATTCATTTTTACACCGCTTGCCGCTACAACGGCAAAGATCACAAGAAAACTCAGCAGCATATTTACAAACTGGCTGGCCGTAAACGCCAAAGGCAGGACTTCCCTCGGAAAATAGATTTTTTTTACCATATCCTGCTGCGCAAAAATCACCGTCGTCCCGCTGCTTAAGCAAGTGCTGAAAAACAGCCACGGCACAAACGCCACAAACATAAACAGATAAAACCGTTCGATCCCCATTTTCATAATCGTTGAAAATACAACCGTATAGACTGCAAGCTGCAACAAAGGATTCAAAAACATCCAGAAAAATCCAAGGACAGAGCCCTGATACCTGCTCTTTAAATCCCTTTTGACCAGATTTGCCGTCATCTCCCTGTAATCCCATAGCTCTTTTACGACATGCATAGATCCATCCTCTTTCCTGCTGTTTTCCCTCAGGCGCCGCTGCTATCTGCGCGCCGCCAGCCATCTGTATACGGCAAGCAGGGCGGCACGGATACTGCTTTTGCATGGTACCGGAAGCTTTGCTGTTTTCATCATCAGGCGGTACGTAAAGGAGTTTTCAATCTCGGACAGCCTGCTTTGCGCTTCCCGCAGCCGGATACTTGTCACAGCGCCGCCTGGCATACCGCCGGCAATCTTTTTCGCTGCCAGCGCGCCTTCTAATAGCCACCGTTCTTTTTCAAAATCATCACATGTTATCTGCCGCGCCGCTTTGCTTTCCTTATTCTGATCCATACAGGACTGGTACTGCGCATCATACATACGGCACATCTCTTCTGCCGTCGGTATTTTCGCACGCCGCGCGTTTTTTTGCTTTTGCGCATAGTCTGACGGGCTGCGGCGGATCTTGCCGATCCATGCAAGGATCTGTTCCGGTTTCTCATGCACGGGCACGACCCAGCCGCAGCCCATCCTGCGGACACGCTCTCCCAGCGCGCCGGAATCTGTTACAAGCACCGGAATCCCAGACAGCACCGCCTCAGAAACCGTATAGCAAAACGTCTCCTGCCAGACGGAAAGGACGCAGACAAGGTCAATCGCATATTTCTCAAACAGCCCTGGCAGATCTTCCCGCTGATAAACGCCCACATTGGTAAAATTGCCGCGTTTTTCCAAAAAATACTCCCGGCGTTCAAAGCTTCCAAACAGATACCAGTGGATGTCCCTGCCGCTTTTTCGGATCATGCTGGCCGCCTGCCTGTATCCTTTTGCCGTACTGATTCCTCCAACAAACGCGATATGAAACGCCCCTCTGCGCTTGCGAACCGTATCGCTGCCTATCGTATCAGCCCGCCCCGTCCCCGTCCCATGCCCGATCACCCTGATCTTATCCTGCAAGCCGCTGTAGCAGCCAGTCACAATATTTCGTGCGCTTTCAGACGGTACGAAAATCCGCTGGGCTCCCATAAGCGCCTTTTGATGCTGCGCCCGCCAAACAGACAGATACGGCACTGTCTCCGCGATCCCGTACTGCTTTTTCAGGCAATCCCGGCAATGCTTTCCTGGTTCCCCGGTATACGCGCCGCAAGATTGCCCGTTATGATCTAAAAGCTTCTCATTGGGACAGAGAAAATAGTAATCATGCACCGTCACAAACACAGGCACCGACGCCCGCTTCGCTTCCCAAAACAGCTCCAGCGTCATATCTTTGGTATGGTGGATATGGACAATCTCCGGCAAAAAAGCTTCCAGAACCTGCCGGTACAGCTTTGCCATCCCTTCTGAAGAAACATGGATCTTCCGCGTCGCCCCGCGCCCAAGCAGCGCTGTATCGTACGGCATCTCATATTGAAAGACAAGCTCCTCCTTTGCCATATAGAGCGTGACGTTTAAACAGCCCCTGTTTCTTGCCGCAACCACGATATCATACTTCCCGCGCAGCCCATCCACCAGGTCTTTGACATGCAGCTGCGTGCCTCCTGTATGGTCATCCGCATCGTCCCTGAAATCCGCCTGCAACAAATACAAAATCACCGGACGCTTCACGCGCTCTTTTAACACGGTACGCAGCCTGATATTTTCCGTAACCGCCGCAGTAGGATGGTCACGGCAGTGCACACGTACCTCCTGCATCTGTGCCGGATACCGCTCTTCCAGTATTTTTTCGTGCCTCTCCATCTGTTTTCTTTTTTCTCTATTCTCAAAAGAACTCGTACCGCTGTGAAAAATATACGTATCGTCGCACATCACATGCTGCCACCCCATAAGCGCCGCGCGAAAGCAAAAATCGTTTTCCTCTCCGTAACCTTTTTCAAATGCTTGCGCGTCAAACACACCGACCTGGCGGATGGCTTCCCGTTTGATATACATACAAAAACCGTTTGCCACAGGAATCACTGGATACAGCCTAAGGCTTGTTTCTTCTATAAGCTGCGCATACGCATCCAGGCTGTAGCCAGCCGGAATCGGATTCTGTTGGCAAAATTCTGGTACAGAGCACAGTGTCGCATTGTTGGATAATGGAGTTACGGTCGCTGTCATGCGGTTTTTGTAGGCACATGCTGTCAGCTTTTCCAGCCAGCGCCGTGTTACAATCGTATCGGAATTTAACAGCAGCACGTCGTTGGTGTCGGACTGAGCGATTCCTAGATTGACATTTCTGGAAAATCCCAGATTGTGCGAATTGTGGATCAGCAGGGTATGTTCCTGTTTTATGTGTTCCAGAAATGGAGTGATTCGGGTGTCTGTGCTGTTGTCGTTGATGATGATTAGCCTGTATTTTTCGGGTGGTGTCCATTTTTGTATGCTTTTGATGCAGTTTTGCAGTTCGTCGAATGCGTTGTATACTGGCAGGATGATGTCTATGATTGGTTCTGATTGGTTCATATGCTGCTCCATTTAGGGTGTTGTTTTGTTTTACGTTAGTGGGCGTGGGGACGCTGGAGGAAGGGGCGCGGAGCTGGCTTCCTGTGCCGATTCCAGAATGCAAGGAGCCCTAAGCATCCTGCGGGGACGCTGTGGCACCGTCCGGGCGCGGCACCTAGTTCGCCCTGGCGTTCCGCCAGC